>CAIUDS010000197.1 GCA_903897985.1 uncultured delta proteobacterium | reverse complement strand
GGCAAAATTCCTGCGCCTCCCTGTTCTTCTCGTCCAGCTCTTCCGCCGTGAAAAATTTCTTGCCGGTGGTCTCGTCATAGATGCCCGCGTCGAAATCATAGAGGAACGGATTTTCCGGGGTCCACAAAATCGGCTTCGGGACCGGCACGGACAATAAAACCTCTTGCTCGCTTTTAGCCGCAAGCTGGACCCAATCGCTGTCCGCCTCGCCCAGGGGTCCGAGCAGATCCCTTCCTTGGACCTCGGCATGGATTCTTATTTTCTTGGGCTGGTCCGCGAGGTTCTGGACAAAAAACTTCACCTTGACCAGTTCCTGCTCCGGCTCCGGCATGAGCAGAAAGTTCCGAATCCGCTGGTCCCGGCTGAAAGTGATCCCGACATCGCCCCATAGTCCCGGAATGTAGGCGGTCTTGTCGTTGTCATACCCGAGCAGGATTTTGTCGGACGGGACGGTTTTGTAGGCGCCCACGCGGATGACGATTTCGTTATCATCCTTTCTTAATAATTTCGCCACCTCGAACTCGATGGGAGCGAAACAGCGCAAGCTCGATCCGACTTCCTGACCGTTGATCCAGACCTTGGCGCCCCAGAACGCGCCATCAATTTTGAGCCAGGCGCGGGTGTATTTGGTAAGTTGGTCCTTGACCGTGAAGGTCCGGCGGTAGTAAAACCATTGTTGCTTTTGCCAATTGAGTTTGGGCCGGGCCAAGTCAACCAGGCCGGGAACCTGGACTTTATATTTATATTCCCCGGGTGTGGTCCCGGCATAAAGTTGCCAGTCACCGTCCAAATAAATCGTGTCACTATCCTTGCACTTGGATTGGCTGGCGCCCAACAGCAGGATAAAGGTCATGCAGGCCAGAAAGGAAACCGCCAGAGATTTTTTCGGCATCAATTGCACCCTCCTCGAATCAGTGCGCTACTTCATCATATCACAATGCCTCATCCGTCCAAGGGGCCTGCCCAATTTTTTCCGGCCGCGTTTTTCGACTAAGCCCTGAAACCTGCTATAATTTTTAAGTCGCAATATTTCTTGAGGAGGCATAAAATGAGGCAATCTTTCAGGCAAATGTTGGCCGCGGTTTTTTCCCTTTCCATCGTCCTTTTCCCGGCCTTTGCTCTCTGCGAGGTGGACGCGAGTTTTCTTCTGCCCGAGAGCAAGGGCATCCCGGTGGGCGAGCTGGCGCCCGAGTTCACTTTTCAGGACGCCGCGGGCAAATGGGTATCGCTGAGCGATTTCCGGGGGAAGAAGGTTTTCATTTTCAGCTGGAGCACCTGGTGCCGCTGCCGCGAGCAACTGCCCGAGCTCGAGAAATTTTATAAGCAATATAAGTCGGACCGGTTCGAAGTGTTCGCGGTCGCGAGCGATTCGCAGGGATTCAAGTGGGTGAAGCAATACCTGGACAACGCCGGCGCCACTTTCATCGCGCTGGTGGATCCCAACAACGACCTCGGCCAAAAATTCAACTTCTGGGCCACGGAAAACGGGTTCCTCGTGGACGAGGCCGGCATCGTCCGCATGAACAGCATCAACTTCGACATCCGCAACTCGGTCCAGCGCGCCGAACTGGTCAAGCTGATGAACACCGACTTCAAGGCCCAGGCGCAAAAGGGACAGAAAGTCACCCTGGCCGACCGGATCAAGGCCGCGGAAGCCGCGGCCAGCGCGAACCCCAAGGATCTTGCCAAAAAGATGGAACTGGCCGAGCTTTACCGCCAGAACGCCGACTTTGCTCAAGCCGAGTCCGTGCTCCGCGAGGCGCTCAAGACCAAGCCGCTCTCCGCGGATGCGCATTACCGGCTGGGGGTGGCGCTTTACCAGAAGGGCGAAATCGTCGCGGGGGTGAAGGAATGGGAAAAAGCCTATCAACTCCAGCCGCGCAATTACATCTATATGCGCAACCTCCAGGCCTATCGCAATCCGCGCAAGTTCTATTCGGCTTTGCTCGGAGACGAAAAATAAGCGTTCCCGCTAAATCCTTTTGCCTTCCGAGTTGAACAGATGCAGGTTGGACGCGGGAATCTTCAGGCCGATCTTCATTCCGGCCTTCAAGTCAATCTTTCCGGTCTCGCGCGCGAGCAGCGGCTTGCCGCCCACATTAACGGACACTATCAGTTCCGATCCCAACTGCTCGATGTCATCCACCGTCCCCGTCAATTCCGCCGCGGCTCCCGTGTTCAACTCGATATGCTCGGGCCGGATGCCCAGGGTGAGCTTGTCCCCAGGTTTGATTTTCAAATCGCCCGGGAGCGCAAGCTTGAATTCATCAGACCGGAAATATAGTTTCCCCGCTCCGGCCTCGGCCTGCCCCTCCAGGAAATTCATCGGGAAGTTGCCCACAAAACTCGCCACGAAAACATCGGCCGGGCGATCATAGATCGCCCCCGGTTTATCCAACTGCGTCAGTTTACCCTCTTTCATCACGGCCACCCGGTCGCTCATGGCCATGGCCTCGGCCTGGTCGTGCGTGACATAGACCGCGGTGATGCCCGATTCTTTCTGGATCCGGCGCAAAAATCTTCTGGCCTCC
>CAIUDS010000196.1 GCA_903897985.1 uncultured delta proteobacterium | reverse complement strand
CCTGCTGGAAACCATACCCGGTCACCACCGCGAGCGGCTCATAGACCGGATAATACAGCGGGTCCATGTAGTCCAGCAGCCGGACCTCCGGTTGGTCCGGATTGATGCTCTTGATCAGGCCGCACAACTTGGGCTCGGTCAGGTTGCTCATCACCAACGGCAAAAATAATTTGGCTTCCTCCCGGTTGTTGCCCCCCAGAAACGGCACCTGGTTATATTTGCCCTGCTCCAGACTGGCCCACGGGCTTTGGGTCAGCACCGTCCCGTCCACAAAGGTGTTGCTCCAGCCGCGCAGGTTCCCAAACGCGGTATGCTCGTAAACCGAAAAAATTTCCTTCGCGCTTTTTGACCGGAGCCACGCCGCGATCCAGGCGGCGTCTTTTTGCGCGAGAAATTTTTCCGCCGCTTCCTCGGTCGGGGCCAGGCCGTCCTGAACCGCGAGTTTTTGCAGGAACTCCTGGCTGCTTTGCTCGCCGGCCTTGCGGGACACGCCCAGGGGAACCCCGCTCTCGACAATGGCGTGGTGGAACAGGCCGGCCGCGAGCGGAGACACCAGCAGGGAGAAAACATTGATCCCGCCCGCGCTCTCGCCCGCGATGGTGACATTGCCGGGGTCGCCTCCGAACTCCGCGATGTTTTCGTTCACCCACTTGAGCGCCTGGATGAGGTCGAGCGTGCCGTAATTGCCCGAGTCATCGAGCGGGTCTCCGGACTTGAGCGCCGGGTGGAGGAACCAGCCCATGGGCCCGAGCCGGTAGTTGATGCTCACGAATACAAAATTGTTCTGCCCGGCGAAGTTGGACCCGTTGTAAAGGCTCATGGCCGATTGTCCCACCGAGTTCCCGCCGCCATGGATCCAGAAAAAAACCGGCAACTTCTTGTCCTCGCTGCGCGGCCGCCAGATGTTCAGATACAGGCAGTCCTCGCTGCCGGTCAGCCCGCCGATCTGGTCGCAGTCCATGGTGGACATCAGCCCGGCGTATTGCACGCAAGCCGGGCCGAAGGCAATGGTCTGCTTGATCCCGTCCCATTTCTCGGGCGGCCGCGGCGCTTTCCACCGCAGCGCGCCCGTCGGCGGACTGGCATAAGGCACGCCCAGCCAGGCGTAGGTTTGGATTGGCCGGTCTTCGATCACGCTTTCCGCGGCCAGACCCTTGACCGCGCCGTAAGCCGTGGTCCGGACCAGCGGTTCCGGCCCCGCGGCCGGAACATAATTAGCCGTCAACAAAATCGCCAGCCCCACGCCCAACCCGATCCCCAATTTGATCCCGTTCATTCGGTTCATTTGCTTCTCCTTTTTGGCCCGTGAATATTATATCCTGATACGCTGCAGCCGCCCATTTCATTGGTCCCATTTTACAAGAGCGCCGATCTTTTCTATAATTTAAATGGGTTTTCGGGCTGGGGACGGAAGGACCCCAGCCCGGATCATCCGGCAAAGAACTAATGTCTAAGAAGAAGAAAAGAGAGAAGGGAAAAAGCTCTCCGCCGCCCCGGGGCAAAGACCAGAAACCCGCGGCCGCCGCAAAAGCGCCGGCGTCACCCAAGAGATTTCTCTGGATCGCCCCTCCGAAGGATGAATGGCTGGGCGGGATCTGCTTTGCCGGAATCATCGCGCTGGCTTTCCTGATGAGCTTCCACACTTTGGTGGATAGCGATACTTTCTGGCAGCTCAAGACCGGGCAGATCAT
>CAIUDS010000195.1 GCA_903897985.1 uncultured delta proteobacterium | reverse complement strand
GGGTTGACCAATTCCGGAAGCTTTTCCTCCTCGAGGGGGAAAAGCCTCCACTTCAGGTCCCACTTGCCCGCCCAGCCGAACTTTTTCACATCGAAGGGGATGGTCCCGATGATGTTTCCGGCTGAATCCTTGAACTCGCCGGTGATTTTATAGGTAAGGTATCCCGAGAGAAAAAGGAATTTATAAGTTTTGTCCCAGATCTCAGGTTGATTCTGTTGAATCCAGTTCGACCGGCAATATTGCGTCACGTACTCGACAAATTGATAAAGTCGTAGTGCCTTGAGAACGGGAACGGAAAAAGCCGGGAGAACCTTTTTCGCGTTTGCCTTCCGCTGGTCCAGCCACACAATGGCCGGCCGCAGGGGATTGCCGTCCCGGTCCACGTTGACAAGAGTTAAACGCTGGGTCGTCAGGGTAACCGCAACGATACGATCCTTGGGTAAGTCGCTGGTATCAAGAAGCTTCCGGCAGGTCTCGCACAGCATCCGCCAGTAATATTCGGGCTGTTGCTCGGCCCACCCTGGTTGCGCGGAAAAATACGGCTCGATCGGCGTCTTGACCAGATGGTGAATCTGTCCGGTCAAATCCACCAGAGCGGCCCGCATTGATTGGGTGCCGGCGTCAATGGCCAGGATCAACTCATCGGGTTGTTTACGGGAGACTTCCATTTTTCCGCACCTGCACGATTGAGAAAAATAATACCCGGGCGCAACAGTTCAACTAGTCATCCAGTCCCAGGGTCCCCCCCGGGTTCATAATATTTTGGGGATCGAAATGTCTCTTGAGCGCCCGGAGCACCGCCATCTGCTCTGGGCCCAGATGTTTTTCCATCCAGGGGGCGAACATCCGGCCGATGCCGTGGTGATGGCTGACTGAGCCGCCCTGCTCCACGATTTTGGAGACGATGTCCGACCTGAACTGAAAGAACTCCTCGTCATCCCTGGGCTTGATCATGAAAATGAAATAGAGGTTCGTGCCCTGGGGATAGAAATGAGACGCATGGGTTAGACAACAGGTGCCAGGCCGCTGCTTGACGAAAGCGCGGACGCTCTGATGCAGGTTGTGCAGATTGTCCCAGGTGACCCCGGTCTCGAGCGTATCGAGAATGATGCCGTAGTCGAGCAGGTCCTCCCTCATGTGCACGTCCGAGTAGCGCCCGTGTTCCCACTGCTTGGTCGCGTAGCCGGTGAGCGACATGGCGCCGTGGGCGCGGGCGATCCTGGTCAATTGTTTTTTGACGTTGACGGTATATGATTTCTCGCCTTCGACCGTGCCGATACAAAGGCTGCGGCGCATGGGCTCGAAGCCGCGGCGTTTGAGGAATTTATTGAGGAGCCCGTCGTTGAAACCTTTGAGCTGAAGCCCGATTTCCGTTTCCTCGGGATCGGAAATCCGGTAGACGGCCGGCATGCCGAACTCTCCCTGGACTATCTCCCGGCTGGCGTTGACCGCGTCTTCCCACGAGGAAAACATGAACGAGAAACGTTGCCGGTTTTCAGGCAGGTGCTTGAAAATCTTCATGGTGGCTTCGACCAGAATGCCGAAGGCCCCCTCGTTTCCCTTGAGGATATCGTTTACTTTGGGTCCGGTGGCGGTTCCCGGAATGTCGCTGGTTTTAATCACGCCCGCTGGAGTCACGTACTCCTGGCTGTGAATGATATGATAGGCGTCGCCGTAATAGGTTGATGCCTGACCGGACCCGAGCGCCGTGATCCATCCCCCCACCGAAGCCAGCTCAAAGGACTGGGGAAAATGGCCGCCGGTGTAGGCGATCTTGGAGCCGAACCTTTCGGGGGCGTGGTTGAGGGCCGCTTCATAATCCGGGCCCATCATGCCCGGCTGCACCCGGCAGGTCTTGTTGAGTTCGTTAATCTTCAGGACCTTGTTCATGTGGGTGCGCAGGACCACGGCCACGCCCCCCTTATCGGCCCTCATGCCCAGGACCACGCCCGATCCGCCGCCGTAGGTGATAATGGGAATCCGGTTGGCGTTGCAATACTCGACGATCTTTTTCACGTCCTCCTTGTCTCGGGGATGGAGGACCAAGTCGGGGGCCTGGCGCACGATGTTTTTGCGCAGGCTAAGGTCTTCATCCAGCGACTTGCCGTGGCTGAACTTCACCCGGCTGTAATCGTCGGTGGCGACGTTTTCCCCGCCCACCATATTGTGAAAAGCGGTGATCTGGTCATCGGTCAAGGTGATTTTATGGTCGATCTTGACCTGTTCGTCGCCTCCCGGCTGCCTCTGCTTGAAGTCCTCATCGCTCATGCCGAACTCTTTTTTAAACATCTCATACCAGGCGGCGTTGGGGTGCTTGAACTTGGTGGGGTCGTACTTGAAAATTGACCGGTATGACCCCTCGGCCGGAACGTCTTCTCTCCAGTCGGGCTGGAATTTTTTAGATAATTTCATAATCAACTCCTTTTGACTTTTATCTGAGTTTAATATGGTTGGCCAGCGGGTTCGTCATTCTTCCGCTGCTTTTGTTCATCCTCGACTGGATAAGGAGCACCAGGCCTTTCAAGGGGTTGATCGGCGGCGCCAATTTCAGGGGACTGACCTTCATCAAATGGCACATGGATTCGACCACCGCCGCCAGGTCGTTGCACTCGCGGCTCATGTAAACCTTGCCCTTGCCCAGGCGATCCACCAGCCGCTGCCCGATTTCTTTGACCGCGCAGGGACCGACCACGAGGACCGGGCCTTGGAGATT
>CAIUDS010000194.1 GCA_903897985.1 uncultured delta proteobacterium | reverse complement strand
CTTCTCGTCCGCTGTAGCCTTGGCGAAGGCGGAAGTCTCCCCTGAGCGGCTCCACTCCACCTTCAAATTCTCCGCCGGCAACTCCTCCAGAAACCGGCTCGGGTCAGTCGTGTAATACAACCCGCGCATCTGCCGCCGGCGCGCGTTGAACAAATAAAGCCGCTCCCGCGCCCGGGTCATGCCCACATAAAACAGTCTCCGCTCCTCTTCCATCCCGTCCGGGTCGTCGGCCTCGATCGTGCGCATGTGCGGGAACAGGCCTTCCTCCAGGCCCACCATGAACACCACCGGGAACTCCAGCCCCTTGGCGCTGTGCAAAGTCATCAGCGTCACCAAACCCTCTTCCGAAAACTTGTCCGTGTCATTGAACAGCGCGGTTTTTTCGAGGAAACCCTCGAGGCTCGGCTCCGGCTGCTTGGTCTCGTAGTCGGTGATCGCGTTGATCAACTCCTCCAAATTCTCCAGCCGGCCCTCGGCCTCCGCGGTCGCTTCCTTCACCAGGTCCTCCTGATAACCCGTCCGCTCCAGCGCGAATGCGGCCAAAGCCGCAAGCGCATTTCCTTTTTTCCATTCGGCGTGGATCGCGCGCATGATCTCGCCGAAGGCGCGTAGCGCCTTCTTGGCGCGCTCGCTCATTTCCATGGATTTCAGCGCCGGCTCGATTGCGCGGAAGGGACTGATGTCATTGCCGCGGGCGACCCGGTTCAGGATGTCAATGGTGGCCGAACCGATGCCGCGGCTGGGCGTGTTGATCACGCGCAGAAACGCCACCGAATCGTCCGGGTTGATCAGCAGCCGCAAATACGCCAGCAAATCCTTCACTTCCTTCCGGTCGTAAAACTTGAGCCCGCCGAAAATCTGATACGGCACCTCGCGCGTCCGCAGCTCGTCTTCAATCGGCCGGCTCTGCGCATGCACCCGGTAAAACACCGCGAAGTCGCTATATTTGTATTTATCGCTCTTGAGCCGGAGCATGGTCTCGACCACCCGCTGCGCCTCTTCTCCCTCGTCCTCGCTCTCCTTCAGCCGGATCTTCTCGCCCGCCGGGTTCTCCGTCCAGAGCGTCTTCGCAATCCGTTTCGAGTTATGCCCGATCAGCGCGCTCGCGGTCTCGATGATCCGCTTGGTGCTCCGGTAGTTCTGCTCCAGCTTGATCACCCTGGCCTCGGGAAAGTCCTTGGTGAAATTCAAAATGTTCTCGATGTTCGCCCCGCGCCACCTATATATGCTCTGGTCCTCGTCGCCCACCACGCAGATGTTTTTATACTTCTTCGCCAAATGCTGCACCAGCAAATATTGCGGGTAATTGGTGTCCTGATATTCGTCAACCATGAGGTAGCGGAACCGGTCCTGATACCGCGCCAGGACCTCCGGCTCCCGCTCGAACAAATGCAGCGTCAACAAGAGCAAATCCGTGAAATCAACCGCGTTCGACAAGCGCAGCCCCAGCTGGTAACCCTGATAAGTCTTGGCCAGGGCCTCCCCGAACGGGCCTTGCGCCATAGCCTTCTCCATATCGAACTCGGCCATGTCCCGCTTGATCCCCTCGATTTTCGACCGCATCCATTTCGGATTGACCGCGCGCTCGTCAACATCCCGTTCCTTCATCACCCGCTTGATCAAACTGATCGAGTCGTCCTCGTCGTAGATCACAAAGCTCCGCGAATAGCCCAGCCTATGTATCTCCTGCCGCAAAATCTGCGCGCAGGTCGAATGGAAGGTCGCGATCCAGATCCGCTCGGCCATCTGGCCCAGGCTTTTCCGGATGCGCGTTTTCATTTCCTCCGCGGCACGGTTGGTGAAGGTCACGCCCAGGATATTGGACGGGTTCACCCCGCGGCCCTGCACCAGGTGGATCATCCGGTAGATCAACACCCGGGTCTTGCCCGAGCCCGCGCCCGCCACAATCAACACCGGACCCTCGGTCGCCAGCGCCGCCTCGCGCTGCACCGGGTTAAGTTCCGCCAAATAGTCCTGCTTTGCTTCCGTCATTTCCCGATTTTCGCTTGACTATAATAAAGGATTATTCCGAGGCGGCAAAGAGGGAATGATGCTACCCCAAATTTCGTTTGCAATTTCCTGATCCAGCCGCAATCATAATGGAGGAAATACTATGAGGACAATCAATATCCGCGATTTTCGGAGCAAGATCAAACAGAGCGTCGAGACCGCGCAGAAGGAATTTGTGGTGGTCACGCGCAAAGGCAAACCCGCCCTGGTCCTGATCGGGGT
>CAIUDS010000193.1 GCA_903897985.1 uncultured delta proteobacterium | reverse complement strand
TCCGGGCCGACATCATGGTGGCGGGCAAGAATTTCGGGAGCGGCTCGAGCCGCGAGCATGCGGTGATCGCGATCCAGGGCGCGGGGATCAGCCTGGTGATCGCGAAGAGTTTTGCCCGGATTTTCTACCGCAACGGCTTCAACGCGGGGCTGCCGCTGCTCGAGTGCCCGGAGGCCGCGGCCGGGACCAAGCCCGGGGATTTGCTGGAGGTGGAACTGGAGAGCGGAAAGATCATTAACCGGACGCGGGGCAAGGAGTATCAGGCGGCGCCGGTCCCGGAGTTCATGCTGGAGCTGATCAAGGAAGGCGGCATGGTCAAGCATCTGAAAAAGAGTGTAGGGGCGTCCGGCCGGACGCCCTCGGCGCATAGGAGAAGCAGATGAAGAATTATAAAATCGCGGTCATCCCCGGCGACGGCACCGGGCCGGAGGTGATCCGGGAAGGCCGCAAGGTGATTGACGCGGCCGCGAAGAAATTCGGCTTCAAGCTGCAATACACCGATTACGACCTGGGGGGGGTGCGGTACAAACGCACCGGGGAAATTTTGCCGGACTCGGTGCTCGACGAGTTGCGCAAGGTGGACGCGATCTACCTGGGCGCGATCGGGGACCCGGAGGTCAAGCCGGGCATTTTGGAAAAGGGCCTGTTGCTGCGGCTGCGGTTCGAGTTGGACCAGTATATCAACCTTAGACCGATCAAGCTCTATCCGGGGGTTGACTGCCCGTTCAAGGAAAAGGGGCCGAAGGACATTGACTTCGTGGTGGTGCGCGAGAACACCGAGGGCCTTTACACCGGCGCCGGCGGCTTTTTGAAGAAGGGGACAAAGGACGAGGTTGCGATCCAGGTCAGCATCAACACGCGCAAGGGCGTGGAGCGCTGCATCCGGTTCGCGTTCGAGTATTGCCGGAAGCGGAACCGGAAACGCAAGCTGACCCTGTGCGGCAAGACCAATGTTTTGACCTTTGCGTTCGATTTGTGGGAGCGGGTGTTTTACGAGGTGGGCAAGGAGTATCCGGAGCTCAAGAGCGATTACGCGCATGTGGACGCGACCACCATGTGGATGGTCAAGAACCCGGAATGGTTCGATGTGATCGTGACCGACAACATGTTCGGCGACATCATCACCGACCTGGGCGCCATGCTCCAGGGCGGCATGGGCGTGGCCGCGGGCGGAAACCTCAACCCCGAGGGCGTGTCCATGTTTGAGCCGATCGGCGGCAGCGCTCCCAAATACACGGGCAAGAATGTGATCAACCCGCTCGCCGCGATCCTGGCCGCAGCCATGATGCTGGGCAACCTGGGCGAAGCCAAGGCCGCCGCGGCGATTGAGGCTGCGGTGGTCAAGACCATTCAGGAAGACATGAACTGCATGGACGCGGGCAAGATGGGGATTTCCACCAGCGAGGTCGGCGACCGGGTGGCCAAATACCTGTAACGGCGCCGCGAACAATCACCGGCCGACCGTTTATAACCAAGGGCAGGGGCGCCTTGGTCAGGGCATAAGATTCTGGAACCAGATTAATGCTGGCTTCGAGCAAAAAAAAGAAAACGAACAGGCCCAAGGATCCCGGCCCGGCGAGACCGGCGCCGGATGAACTCGTTTCAAAAAAAGCCATCCGGGGGCGCCTCGGGCCGGTGGAAACGGGCCGGCTAAAATTTTTCCTGGCCGGCCTGATCGGAATCCTTGCGGCCGCGGTTTATTTGCAGACGCCGGCCAACGGTTTTGTCGGCGATGATCCCATCCTGATTCTGCAAAATCCCCAGGTGACCGGCCAGGAACCTTTAACGAATATTTTTTCCAGCCGGTTCTTTGAGGCGCGCCAAAACAAAAGCGTTTATTACCGGCCGCTCGTCGTGTTCAGTTATTGGCTGGAATATCGCCTCTGGGGAAATCGGGCCGCGGGCTATCATCTTACCAACCTCCTGATCCACAGCTTGGTTTCCATGCTCGCCTTCCTCACCCTGGCCAAATGGTCGAAAAATATCCGGCTCGGAGCATTGGCCGGCTTGATCTTCGCCCTTCACCCCGCGCACACCCAATCGGTGTCTTGGATCGCCGGCCGGACCGATCTCTTCTGCGGGCTCTTCAGCCTTGGGGTTTTTTACCTCTATCTCCACGGCCGGGACCAAGGCGGGCCTGCCGCCTGGAAAATAATCCCGCTGGCCGCGCTGAGCTTCACTTTGGCCCTTCTGGCCAAGGAACTGGCCGTGGTCCTGCCCGCCCTGCTGATCCTGTCCGAATGGTTTCGGCCCGGGCCCGGGAAATTCACTGAACGCCGCTGGCTTTTTTCTTTTTATGCCATGCTCGCGGCGGTCTTGGCGATCTATTTTTTGCTCCGGGTCCGGGTGGTCGGGCTGGCCCTGGGATACGCCGGCCAGTCCGCTCACAATTGGTATCCTGCCGGGGGCGCTGATTTTTCCCCCCTTGCGACAATCCTGAAGATCCAGGGCTATTATCTCCAGACTCTGCTCCTGCCCATTCATCTTTGCTTTGAAAGCCGATTGACTCCTTCCGCGAGTTTTTTCGATCCGCAGATCGGGACCGGCGTTCTGGCCGGCGGTTTTATCCTGGCCCTCGTGGTCGTCGGCTGGAGGCGCTGGCCGGAAATCGGTTTCGGGATCCTCTGGTATTTGATTGCGTTATTCCCGGTGTCGAATCTGATTCCGATTTTCGAACTTACTATGGAGCATTTTCTCTATCTGCCCAGCCTGGGCTACGCGCTTGCGCTGGCCGGGGCGCTGATCCGGCTGGAGGCCGGGTTGAAGGCGGAGGGAGCCGGGTGGCCGCGGAAAATCTTCTTGACCTGCGTGATCATGCTGCTGGCGCTTCTGGCCATCTTGACCGTGAACCGGAACCGGGTCTGGAAAAACGACAAAACCGTGTTCCATGACGCGGTGAGCAAATCGCTCACCCGGATGCGCTCGAATCACAATTTGGGAAGCGCGCAGCTTGCGGAAAGTAATCCCGGGGCCGCGATGCGCAGTTTTCAACGCGCCCTGATCGGGGATCCGGGCGATTGGGCAGATAGGTACAATCTGGGCAAAATCTATTTCCAGGCCGGGAAAGATGCGGAAGCCTGGGAGCTATTTGAGGAAACGGCTCGGCTGAATCCGGGTTACGCCAAAGCCCAGGACGCGCTGGGGATATGCCTGGAGCGCAAAGGGGACTGGGAGGGAGCGGTTCGACAATATCAAAAGGCGCTGGAGATTGAACCGGGCTTCGCGGCCGGCCGGGAGCATTTGGCCCGGGCTTATTTGATGATGGGTCAGTGCGGAAATGCCCGGGAGGCAATCGCCAAACTCGGGGATCGGATTCCCGAGGATATCCGTGAGGGATGGAAAATAAAGTGCCCGGAATAGAAACCCGGGACGGCGGTTTCAAGCCTGCCAGGAAACGCCTTCCCCGGCTTTCAATTCCAAGGTCAGCGGTGGTCCAGACCCTTCAGGAAGACATGAACTGCATGGACGCCGGCAAGATGGGGATTTCCACCAGCGAGGTCGGGGACCGGATCGAGCAATATTTGATCAAATAATTACTCCCCTGCTCATCAATCGGAATTAGCGGTCCGGAATAATGAATTACTGCTTTGCCCGGGGCCGGTTCCCCTTTTGGTCGCTTTCGCGGATTTTGTTCCCGAATAAAATGTGATAAAATAACCGTCACTCATGGCGGTATCTAATAAGAAAAAGAAACAGATCAAACGCTTGCATCCGGCCAAGTCCGTCAAGGAAATCGCGGCGGAGCTCGGGCTCAAGGAGCGGGAGGTGGAAGGGGTAATCGGGGAATTGGGACCGGGGAAACCCTCGGCCCGGCCGGCCAAACCGGTTCCGGTGGCTCCGGCCGCCAAGACCAACCGGCTGGCCATCAACCTCGCGGTCGCGATCTTGATCGCTGGATTATCCGCGGCGGCTTACGGGCAAAGCCTGGGTTATGGGTTTGTCGCGGATGACAAATTTCTCATACTGCAGAATCCGCTGGTGACCGGCAAAGGCGAGTTTTCCAAAATTTTCACCGTGCGCTATTTCGAATACTTTCAGAACCAAGGGGTCTACTACCGGCCGTTCACGACTCTGAGCTATTGGTTCAATTTCCGCCTCGGCCAAACCAACCCCTTTAACTATCACCTCCTCAACCTGCTTATGAATTCGGCGGTTTCGGTTCTGGCTTTTTTTGTATTTGGAAAATGGGCTCGGAATTGGGAAGTGGGGGCCATTACCGGCATCCTTTTTGCGGCGCATCCCGCGCACACGCAATCGGTCAGCTGGATCTCGGGCAGATGCGACTTGATGGTGGCTTTGCTGGGCCTGCTCATATTGTGGCTGTTTCTGAGCAGCCGGGACCGGGGCGAGCGGATGGACGGGAAGACCTTGGTCGCGGCCAACCTCTGTTTCGGCCTAGCCCTTTTTTCCAAGGAAGCGGCGATGATTCTTCCGGCGCTCATTTTGGCCGCGGATCTGCTCCGGCCGGGTTCAAGTCGGTTCCGGATTGATCGGCCGCGCGCGGTTTTCTACGGTTCCCTGGCGCTGCCCGCGGCCATTTATCTCTATGCCCGGTTCAAGGTGCTGGGGGTTCCCTTCGGATACACACAGCAGCCGGATTATCAATGGTATGCGATGGGCGCCCAAGATGTTTCGCGGGCGGTGATGGTTTTTAAAATTTATTACTATCACTTGCAAACCTTGCTCTACCCGACAAAACTTTGCTTCGAGTGCAAGCTTAATCCGTCTTATTCCTGGCTCCAGCCCCAGGTGTTGATAAGCATCGTGGGGATATTGGCAGCGATTGAGCTGGCCTGGATTTCCAAGCTCCGGCTGCCGGAAATCGCGCTGGGCATTTCCTGGTTCTTTCTCGGTCTGCTGCTGGTGTCCAATATCATCCCGATCCAGGAGATCGCGATGGAGCAATTCCTTTATCTGCCCAGCCTGGGTTTCTGCCTGGCCCTGGCCGGGGCCATCTCCGGGTTGTACCGGAATAAGACCGACGCCGGAAGGAAATTAGCCCGGGGCCTGGCCATCGCAATTTTGACCGTTATTTCCAGCCTGTATTTGATTCTGACCGTTGCGCGCAACCCGGTCTGGAAAAACAATCTTACGATTTTTTCCGACGCCGTGAAAAAAGCGCCGATGAAAAGCCGGACGCAAGGCGCTTTGGCCGAGACCCTGGCGGAAGGCGGGAACCTCCCGGGCGCCATCCGGGCCTATCGCAGGGCGATACGGGCGGAGCCTGATTCCGCGAGCGCCCATTACAATCTGGCCAATTCCTATCTCGACCTCAAACAATACGACCAGGCGATCAGCGAATACCGGGAGGCGATCACCTATGATCCCACTCATATCAAGGCGCAAAACAACCTGGGATATGTCCTGGAAAAAACCGGCGACCTGGAGGCCGCGGCTCAATCTTACCAAAGCGCGCTCAATCTTAATCCCGGTTTCTATTCCTCCCTGTCCAATCTGACCCGGGTTTATATCAAGCTGGGGCGTTGCGAGGAAGCCTGGGATTCCGCCAACCGGCTGGGGGCGAACGCGCCGGATTATTTGAGCAAGCTGCTGCGCGAAAAATGTCCGCGCTGAAAACCGCGGACGGGAAGCCTCACTCCGACCAGGACGCCGAGTTTCCAGGGCCCAGTTCAAAAACCCTCGCCTTCTGGTTTTGGATCACCCGCGCCGAGATTTGATCGGATGACTTGATTTCCAGGGTGATCTCCAGATTGTCGGAAGGAAGGCTCAAAGTAAAAAGCTTGCCCGTGGCCGCTTCCGGAAAATTGGGCGTCATGGTCCACTTGTCCCCGGTCTTCTCAAGGCCGAACAGGACTTCGATCACCAGGTTATCCACCAGGCCGGTCCAGCCCACAAAATCCGCGGTCGGGGCGTCGCCGCGATCGAAGTTGGTGCCCAAGTCCCCGGTCTTGCGGTGCACGCCCTTGATCTCGAATTTTTGCGGGTGATAGAACTCGTAAAATTTTCCGGTCTTTTTCCAGACCTGATAAACCCCGTCCACCAAATTCCAACTCAACTCCGCAGCCTCTTTCTTATATCCGTAGTCATCCATTCCCAAGATCACCATGTAAGCGGTATTGATCCAGACCGGGCCGCGCCACATATCCAGTTGATAGGTGGGGTCGTCGAGCGCCACCGAGGGCAGGGGGATCAAGGTATTGAACTCCGCCGGGTCAAGGGCATGGTCGCGCAAGCGTTTCGCCTGTGCCGCGTCCGGAATCCCCGCGAACAAGGGCGTGAGCGAGGCGATGCTTTTCACTTTCACAAACTGGTTCTTGCCAAAGTCAAAATCATAATAGAGCCCGTCTTTTTCGTCCCAGAGATATTTATTGACCAGGACCTTCAACTCTTCGGCATTTTTTCGGTATTGAGCGGCGTCCTCATTCTTGCCCAGCGTTTCGGCCATGTTCGCCAGAGCGAGGTTATCATTTACCATGTAGCTGCACAGGTCAATAGCCGCGAACTTCTGCATGGGGATGACTTTGGTGGCGGAGCGGTTGGTGAAGCGGGGCGAGTTGTCAATGCCGGACTCGAACCGGTTGTCCCAGAAGAACAGGCCGTTGGCCATGCGCCGCTCGCGGTAAAGCCAATCATTATAATCCCGGAGATAGGGATAGACCTTTTCCAGCCAGGCCCGGTCGCGGTTGAACTGGTATAGTTTCCAGATGGACCATGACAGCACCGGCGGCTGCGAGTCCTTGAATTGCGGGCCCTGCTTGAGGCTGTGCGGGAGCATGCCGTTGCGCGAGAACTGGAACAGCGGGAAAAAGACCTGCTGCGCTATCCCTAAGTCCCACCATTTCCAGACCTGGGCGATGAACGCGGTGTCCCAAAGATAGATCTCCTTGGCGAATTTAGGCCCGGGCAGGACATAATAAGTCGTAAAGGGCGGCTCGGGCGGCCGGAGATTGGAGAGCAAAACCCGATAAACATCGTCAAAAGCGCCGGGCCACTCCGGCGGGCCGGAACTCTTGAGCGAGGGGGCTTGGGCAAGTTCCGGGCCTGCGGCCAAAAGCGGGGCGCAGCAGAGCATGAGCAGGGCCGGGGCGATAAAACGCGAATATATTTTGTGGCTCATAAAATCATGATATTCAAAATTGGAAATCGGGTCAAAAACCTATACAATGAAAAGGGCTTGCATGAATAATAACCCGAGCGCAAAGCCGAAAACCTATGCCGGTCTGTTCCTGGTGACCTTGGCTGGCCTGACTTACGAGATCCTGTTGACCCGGATTTTCAGCGTGACCATGTGGTACCATTTCGCGTTCATGGTCATCTCCATCGCCATGTTCGGCATGACCGTGGGCGCGCTTCTGGTTTACCTGCTGCCCAACTATTTCCGGCCGGAAAAAACCGTCTATCATCTCGGCGCCAGTTCCCTGCTGTTCTCCCTCGCGATCCTGC
>CAIUDS010000192.1 GCA_903897985.1 uncultured delta proteobacterium | reverse complement strand
GGCTCTTTAAATCCGGTTCCGGCTTGGAGCACGAGAAAACAATCGCCAATAAAAGCATCCAATACTTGCGTGTCATCTGCACCTTAGATTAACACAATTCGCCCCGGGTAAAAATTGAAATTCAATGCCCCAGAAACAGCAGGACGGTCAAAACCAGGGCATAGGCCAGGGGCGCCGCCAGGTTGTCGTCAATTTTTTTCCAAGGCAGGCTTTCCACCCAGGCGGAGATCAGGCCGGCGCTCACCGAATAAAGGAGCAGTTGCCCCGGATCAGACCATGATACCCGGCTGATTCCCAGGGACTGAGTCCAGAATGGACTCGAGCCCGCCAAATTCTCTCCGGTCCAGATCAGCGCCAGCCATCCGAAGACCGAGCCGGAAACGAAAAAAGTCATTGAACCGACCCAGGTTTTATCAGGGTTCCAGGACAGGCTTTTTTGGCCGAATAATTTCCCCACCAGGGTTGCCAGGCCGTCTGCCAGACTTAACACCGCCCAGCCCGCGGCCAAGACCGGCAGGGGAAACAGGGCCGCCATCAGCAGGATCGAGCCGGAATAGACCAGCATCCCTGGCGAGCGGCCCTTGGCCTTTTCCTGCGGCCGCAGGGTGTCCGCAAACAGTCTGGGCATGGCCAGCAAGTTCCAGAAAAAAGAGACCGCGGCAAAACCGAGCGCATACCAAAATCCGAGCCAGCGCAGCGGAATGATAAACAGCGCCACCGCGCAATGGAGCGATTGGCGGAAGGTTTCCTTGAAAATCACCTCGATCCGGGGCCGGCTTTCATTCATGGTTCACCATTTCCGCAAATTTTATCATCATATCCGCGAAATCAAATCCTTCGGCAGCAAAAATTGCCAAAAACCAGCAAAAAGTGTAAAATGTTCCTAGAGAGGTTTTGACATGGGCAGGAAGAAGATAGGGATATTATTGGAAGAAAAGGGACTGGTAACCGAATTCCAGCTGGTGGCCGCGTTGAGCCATCAGCGCAAATGGAAGATCCGGCTGGGCAAGGCCTTGCTGGAGCTTGGTTATATTGAGGAGCGGAAACTTTTTGAGGTCATTGCGGAACAATGGGAAATGGATCTGGTTGACCTGAACCAGGTCAAAATCCCGGAAGGGGTAAAGAGGAAAATCAGCCGGGACAAGGGCGTGGCCTTGATGGCGGTTCCGATCAAGGAGGAAAACGGTGACCTGGTGGTGGCGGTTTGCGACCCGGACCGAGCGAACCTGAAAGAGGATCTGGAGAAACTGACCGGGATGACGGTCCGGCTGGTGATAGCGATGGACAGCCAGCTCGAAGAGTTCAGCCGGACCTTGCCCGAGAAAGTGCCGGTGGGCACGGTGAAGCCGGTGAAGAAGGCCTTCCGCAAGAATAATTCCGGGGATATCGAGTTGCTGGAGGGCGCGAGATCGAAATCGGAAACGGAAGAGCTTTTGGGTGGAAAAGAAATGGAAAAGCCCGCGGAAGAGCCCATTGCAATCGGGGACGAGCCGGTGGCCTTGGACGATGGACTCGTGCAAAATCCGGAAGCTGAGATAACTTCCAAAGAGGCCTTGAATGTGAATCTGCCGAACCTGGGGGCGGCGGAGCAAGCCCAGGAACCGGAGTCGAAGGCGGTCCCGGTGACCGAAGAATCCGGGGCCAAGAAAGAATTTGCGGGCGAGGATACCGACGAATTGTGGGAAAGCGCGGAAACCATGCCCGCGGTCAAGGAAAGGATTTCTTCGCCGGATAGTTCCCCGGCCGCTCCGGAGGACAAGGAACAGACCGCGCCCCCGGCCGAGCCGGCCAAAGAGTCGGACGCCATGTCCGATTTTTTCCCTGGCCAGATGCGGGACTTGGAGCCTCCGAAAGAGGAAACCGGACCTAAACCGGAAGAAAATGTGGTGGAGTTGGGCATGGAACTTGGCGCCCCGCCCAGGGAAGAACTCAAAACGGAAGCGCCGGCGACAAAAGCGGAAGAAAAGTCGGAGAAGGAGGAACCTCCTTTTTGGGGCGCGGAGTCGGAGCAGGTCCCGTTGTTGTCTCCGCCGGATCCGGGCATTGTCCTGACCCGGGAAACCGTGTCCATATCCGAGCCGGAGCCGAAGCCGGCCGAGCCCTTGTCCATGGAAAAGCAGGTCAAGGCGATGTCGGTTGACTCGGTCCGGTCCGAAGCCGCAGCCGCGGCGCTCGAGAAAAAAGAAATCCTGCGGATGGTGAGCGAAATCGAGAATAAAATGAGGCTACTGCAGGAGATGGTCAAGGAACTCAGGGAAAGACTCAAAGCTTGATTTATCCTTCCGCGCAAGCGTGATAAAATAATCCCATCTTGAAAAAGCTGGAAGCCGCGGCCATAACCATTCTGCTTGTCTTCTTTGCGGTGATCTGTTTTAAAAGCCAGAAGTGGGCGAGCGTCACAGTGGACGAGTTCGCGCATCTGCCCGCGGGGTATTACTACTGGCTGACCGGGGATTACCGGCTTTACGGGAAAAATCCTCCGCTCATCAAGATGGTGGCGAGCCTGCCTTTGCTCTGGATGAAGGCCAAGGCCGAGGTGAACCTTTCCGTGCTGCCCCGGAGCGGCTGGCTGCCCTGGCTTTATGGAACCGATTTCATGATCAAGAACCAGGCCGAGTATCTTGGGATTTTCTCGGCCGGCCGAATGATGATTATTTTGCTCGGCCTGGGGCTCGGGCTTATGCTTTATTTTTATTCCCGCTCGCTTTACGGCCGGGCCGGGGCGATTTTAAGCCTGGCGGTTTTTGCGCTCTGTCCCAATATGCTCGCGCACAGTCAATTGGCAACCGTGGACATCGGGGCGAGTTTGTTTATCTTTTTGGCCCTGCTCAGCCTGATCGGCTACCTGAAAAAGCCGGGTTGGGCCAGAGCCGGCCTGGCCGGGCTGGCTCTGGGTCTGGCGCAGTTGTCCAAGTTCAGCTCCCTATCCCTGCTCTTGTTTTACGCGGCCGCGCCGGTCCTGCCGGTTTGGCCGTTCCGCAGCGATAAGCTCGGCTTGCGCCGGCTTTGGCTCAGGGGTTTGCAAGTCGGGGCGATGATCCTGATCTGGCTGTTCCTCGTCGCGGCCTGTTACAGATTCGGCGGGCTGTTCAAAACGGTCGGCAATCTGGACCTGCGCAGTTCCCAGATGAAACGGGTGCAGAAATACACTTCCGCCTTGCCGGCGCCGTTTCCGGAAATTTACCTCCTGGGTTTGGACCGGCAATTGGAGGACATGGAGCAGGGGGAATTCGCCAACTATTTTATGGGGAAATGGTATAATGGGGCGGACCGCAGGTATTTCCTGGTCGCGCTCCTGGTCAAGACCCCCATCCCGATCCTAGTCCTGTTTCTATGGGCGATTTTGCTGGGCCGCAGCGCCCGGCCGGCCAGCCGCAAATTTGAGCCGGAGGAAATCCTGATCCTGCTGGTGATGGCTTGGATCTTTTTTCTGTTCGATTTCAGAAACAGCCTCCAGATCGGAGTCCGCTATTTGCTCCCGCTTTTCCCGCTCGCCTATCTCCTGCTCGGGAGAATCGGAAAGGCGCTCTCGGGATCGTCAATTCCGAAAAAAATAATCCCGGCCGGTCTGATGATCTGGCTGTTTGCAGAATGCCTTTCGAGCTATCCGAATTATTTGTCTTATTTCAATGAATTCGCCGGCGGCCCGAAAAACGGACACAATGTCCTGCTTGATTCCAACCTGGACTGGGGCCAGGACCTGCCGGCGCTCGCCGAGTTCATGAAGAAAAACCGGATTGAAAAAATCGAGCTTTTTTATTTCGGCCAGCCCTTCCCGGAGCTTTATGGAATCAACTACCAGCTCCTGGGCCGGGAGCCAAGGCTGAAATACGCGGCGATCAGCGCCCAATATTATTATTCAAAGGGAATCTTTTACTACCCGCTGCTTTATTATCAACCGCTGGACACTTTGCTTGAACATAAACAGCCGGTAGTTTTGAGCAAGTCGGTTCTGACTCCTTATCTCGGGAAAGAACCCGTTGCCCGATGCGGAAATTCCATCCTGGTGTTTAAAAATGACTGAGGAACGCGATCGGAATGCGGTCATGAAAGAGCTTTTGCTCATCATGCTTATTTTCATTCTGGCCCTCGCGTTGCGCTGGATCTATCTGTCGGAAGTGGTTGATTCTCCTTTGCTTTTTTATTCAGGGCTGGACCCGCAGGCGTATGATTTATGGGCGCAGCGGATTGCAAACGGGGATTGGCTGGGCCATGAGGTGTTTTATCAATCTCCGCTATATCCGTATCTGCTGGGGATTTTTTATGCGGTTTTCGGCCGGCATCTTTTCTGGGTGTATGTGGCGCAGATCCTGGTCGGGAGCGCGGATTGTTTCCTGATCTACGGCATGGGCAAGCGCATGTTCGGAAACCGGGTCGGGCTGATGGCGGGGATTTTTTCCGCGATTTACAAACCCTTTATTTTTTATGACGCGGTCCTGCTCAAAACTTTTCTGGAGGTGTTCCTGATAGACCTCTGCATTTACCTGCTGTTAATCGCAAGCGAAAAAAAGAACCGGCCAGCCTTGATTTTTTCCGGCTTGGTCCTAGGTCTCGGCGCATGGGCGCGCGACAATTTCGTAATCCTTGTTTTCTGGTTTTATCCCTGGCTGCTCTTCCGCTTGAAAAAGCAGGGCCGGCCGGCGAGTTCGATTTATTTCCTGGCCGGATTTCTGCTCATCCTGGCCGTGGGCGGCATCCGCAATTACGCGGTGGGGCACGATTTCGTTCTGACCACCAGCCAGGGCGGGCAGAATTTTTACATCGGCAACCATTTGAAAAATCTGACCGGGACCTATATTCCGCCCGACTTCGTGACCGCCAACCCGATGTTCGAGCAGTCCGATTTCAGAAACGAAGCGGTCCGGCGCACCGGCCGGAGGGACCTGAAGCCGAGCCAAGTGAGCAATTTCTGGTTTAAGGAAAGCTTCCGCGAAATGCGGATGGATCAGAGACTTTTTGGGGAGCGGCTCTTGCTCAAGCTGGGTCTGTTCTGGAACCGGCGGGAGATTGCGGACAATGTGAGCTACTACCTGATGAAAAAGGAGTTCAGCTTTTTGCTCCGGATGCCTTTATTGGAGTTCGGATTGATGGCGCCGTTCGGCCTGTTGGGATTGGCGCTGGCGCTCAAAAAAAGGAAGGCGCTTTTGGCCGCGGGATATGTGATTATTTACTGGTTGAGCGTGAGTTCGTTTTTCATTTTCGCGCGCTACCGGCTGGCGGTGGTCGGGCCGCTGCTGGGTTTCGCCGGGTTCGGGCTGGATAATTTGTATCTGTGGACCCGGGAAAGGAAATGGAAGAGCCTGGCCGGGGGCGTTGTTTTGATCGGCGTTTTCACGGCTTTGGTATATGCGCCTCTGATCAAGGAGCATCTGGATTACGCATATTATAATCTCGGCAATGCTTATGCCCGGGCGGGCAAATTCAAGGACGCGGACAAGTCCTATCGGCAGGCCATTGCGATCAACCCGAACCCGGCCGAGTTCTGGGTTAATCTAGGCTTCGCCGATGACAAAACCGGGGACACCCTGGAGAGCTATCGGGCCTTTTCCGAGGCGGCGAGACGCGATCCGGAAGACGCCAAGGCCCGGCTGGGTCTGGGGATTGCGCTGTTCAAGATGAGGGATTTCAAGAATGCGCAAATCGAATTGGAAAAGGCGCTGTCTTTGAACCCGGGCCTGGAAGACGCCAAGATTTATCTGGAAATGGCCAAATCAAAACCATAAGACCACCAAGGCCCAAAGGAAATTCAAGTTCGGTGAGCTCCCGGTCTTTGCGGCGATAAATAGATCATTCCGATTTTTCTTCAAAGGCCTCGCCGCAAAAAGGGCAAGCCGCCAGGTCGGACTCGACCCGGGCGCCGCAGTTGCTGCAAACGATGAATTCGCCGGTGTCCGGGTTTTCCTCGAAAAAAACCTTGATCAGTTCCTGGGCTTCAGCCGTTTTTTCCTCCGGCACCAGGATGGCGATCTCCGTGCTTTCGCCCGCCACCGGGATCAGGGCCGAACCCAACTCGTTGCTCAGCACCGATGCAATCTTTTCCTCCTCCAGCATCTCCTGGATCATTTCCGCCATGGCCGGCGAGTTGGTGGTGTAGGCTTTTTTCAGGCTCCGCGAAATATGTTCCGGCTCGAGCTTGGGCACCAGTTTCGCATCGCAATCCGGACAAACCTCGATCCCTTCCCGGTATTCATAGCGACAGATCGGACAAAACGGCATGTTTCCCTCCTTTGATTATAAAAACCTTCAGTCCCAACCCGTGGGCTCCTTGCATTTCGGACAAACGATCCGATAGTTTTCAATCTGTTCCCCGCAATGGGGACAAGAAACTATTTTAATATCCTCCGGCGCCTCTTTAAAGAAGGCCGCAATAATCTCTTGGGCTTCCTCTAATTTGGATGCCGGCACCATGATTCTTATGTCGCGCTCACCCGCGCCGCTGAAATATTCACCGTAATATCGGCCCTGAAGTAAGCAGGGGATTTCATTCTGTTCGAGGATATCTTTGATCATTTCCGGCGATGCGGGCGGCGGAATCTCTTCCAACTCGGTCCAGGCTTCTTCAGAAAGTGCTGATTCTGCGGGTCGCTCCCATTCGGTATCCTGGGCTAAAGTCACCTGGCATTCCGGACAAACGGTGATTTCATCCCGGTATTCATAACCGCAGGAAGGGCATATTTTCATCCGATTTCCTTATCTGATCCTGAGCAGGAACGGCATGAGCAGCAGGATTTTATCGCGCGCCAGGCGGGAGAAATCGGCCAACCAGCGGGCCTCCTGGTCGCTGGAAAAGGGCAGGTGGGGGATGGGGAAGCGGAAGGGCGGGAGCAGTTTGCGCCGGGGTTTGGGATAGATTTCCACCAAGGCGCGCTCTTCCGGCCCGAGTCCGATGGCCTGCTTGGCCAGGTCAATCGCCTTTCTCAGTCCGCCCAGGCTGTCAACCAGCCCCAACTCGAGCGCCTGTTTCCCGGTCCAGATCCGGCCTTGGGCTTTCTGGTTCATCTCGTCCTTGCTCATCTTCCGGGCTTCCGCGGCCTTTTCCACAAAACGGGAATAGAAATGCTCGATTTCGCGGGTCATCTGGTCTCGACGTGTCCCGCTCAGGTCTGAATAGTCCGAATAAAGGTCGGCGTTCTCGCCCCGTTTGACCTGCTCCTTTTTCAAGCCGAACTTGTGGTAAAGCCCGCGCAGGTTGATCTTGCCCGCGAGCACGCCGATGGACCCGGTGATGGTGCAGGGATCGGCCAGGATGCGCTCGCCGGCCATGGCCAGGTAGTAGCCGCCGCTGGCCGCGGTGTCGGCCATGGAGACGATCAAAGGTTTGGATTGGCCCAGGAGGCGGACTTCCCTCCAAATCAGGTCCGAGCTCACCGCGCTGCCGCCGGGACTGTCAATCCGCAGAACCGCGGCCTTGATCTTGGGGTTTTCCCGGATCGAAGCCAGGACCTTGAGCATTTGCTCCGCATTCACATTCTCCTCCAGGTCCTGGTAGTCCTCGCGGTCCCCGGACTCGATCACCCCGGTCGCATAGACCAGGGCCAACTGCGGAATCCGGCGAAATATATCCAGGCCGCTCCGGGCGTTCACGCGTAGGCGGTAAAAATGCTCGGCGTTGATCCTGGCGACCGGCTCTCCGATCACGCTTTCAATATGCTCGTCTAGCTGGTCCGAATACATCAGGCGGTCCACCAGTTTCTGCTCGAGGGCATCTTCCGGCAGCAGCGGGGCCTGGTTGATCAAAAGCTTGATCTGGTCCGACGGCAGATTCCGGCCGGCGGAAATCGCCGAGACCAGTTCGCTGAAAATGACATCCAGGATGGCGTCCAGGGCTTCGCGGTGCTCGTCGGACATGGACTCGCGGGTGTAAGGCTCGGCCGCGGATTTATATTTGCCCGCGGCGAGGAATTCGGGTTTGATGTCGAGCTTGTCGAGGATGCCCTTGAAATAGAGCACTTCGCTCAGAAGCCCGATCAGGTCCAGGGTCGAACTTGGGGGCAGGATGATTTCATCGCAGGCCGTGGCGACAAAGTATTCCAGGTTTCCGGCCTGTTCGAGAAAGGCAAAGGCTTTCTTGCCCGCGGCGCGGAAACGATGCAGGGCCTCGCGCAACTCGCCGGCGCGTCCCCATCCCAGCGCGTTGTCTCCGATCCGGGCCAGGCAGGCCTTGATGCGAGGATCGCTTTCCGCTTCCTTGAGGGAGAAGATCAGGTCGGCGAAGGCGGTGGGGGGCCGGCCCATATATTTCTGGATCAGGCTCGTTCCGGGTTTGCGTTCAACCAGGTCCCCGGATACCTCCAATTCCAAAAGGTTGTTCCGGCGGGAAAGCAAATAGGTCTTGGCCCAAAGCGAATAAAAAAATCTCATCGCGCCGCCCAATCCCCAATTCATTCGCTTTCCTCCATCAGGCGCATGCGCTGGATTGTGACCCGGACCGCGGGTTTCCAGGGAGGCTTGCTCTGGATTCCGCCGGAGGGGATGTCGCCGATCCGGTCCAGGACCTGCATGCCTTTCTCGACATATCCGAAAACCGGATAGGTGTTGGTTTGGCGGTTGGTTTCATCAACCATCACATAGAACTGGCTCCCGATCTGCTCGGGATTAAAAGGCGGATGGGACATGCCCACGGCCCCGCGCACATGCGGCAGGTCGTTGAATTGCGGCTTCAGCCAATACCCGGGGCCTCCGCTCCCGTCGCCTTTGGGGTCCCCGGCGATGACCATGTACCGGGGCACCACCATATGAAAATACAGGCCTTCGTAAAATCCCTGTTGCACCAGTTTGATGAAATTCTTCACCATCATGGGCGCTTTTTCCGGGTAAAATCCGATCACAAAACTGCCATAGTCGGTCTCGACCAGGACCCGCAATTTCTTCATATCCGCGACCGTGAACTGGTCCAGCGGCTTAAGCAGCAAATCTTCCGGCGCCGGCTTAAGTTCCGGCTCCCGCGTTTTATGGCAGGAACCCATGATCAAGAGCGCCAGGGCAAATATGATTATCCAGTTTTTTTTCATCGGGCGACTTGGGTCGTCTAATTATTTTAATATAATTGCGCCGTTTATTCCAGGAATCCCGAGCAGGAGATCGCTTTCTCCGCTTTGAAACACGCCCCGGACCAGCAGGAAGCTGTCAATGGGATGCGCGTCCTTGAACCGCTGATCGTTGATTTTGTCCGGGTTGTGCACCGGCTTTAAATAATACGCGATCACGGCGCCGTTGCCGTTGCTGGAAACCAGGTCATCATGGTGATCCCGATTGAGGTCTCCGTTCCCGGCTATTTGTCCTCCGATCACTTGGCCTGCTTCTCCGGTCAGGATCAGGTCGG
>CAIUDS010000191.1 GCA_903897985.1 uncultured delta proteobacterium | reverse complement strand
TCTTTTTTAATTGCATGAATTTGCGAATTACCAATACCTCACTTTGCACGAATATCCAAAAGCCAAGCCCTGCCTGCTCCCTGATTGCTATTTTGACGCTCGCAAAAGTTTTGTCCGCAGCAGCCACCGAGTAAGTATCCAAGTCTGAGAGTATTTGAATACTTTCATACTAGCTCATTCAGGCTTGCGCCTCCGGCTTAAGCCCCCGCCCATTCCGCGCCTCCAATTCTCCCGCAGCCGATCTCTTCACCTCCACGCTTCTGAAGTAAGTAGCTAAGTGAGGGGTGGGCATAATTATATGCCATCCAAGATTTCTTTGACCCCCGATAGCTTGGAACCGCGCTTCCAATTATAATAGATCAAGAGCTGGTAGCAGAGCGCGATCAAAAGCATGATCGCCCGGTTGTTTTTCAGGCCCTTCATCCAGGACCGACGATGATCGAAAAGATTTTTCAAGATTTCAAACAAAGGCTCGATCGTGATTCGCCGCCGTCGGAAAAGTTCCTGCCCCGAATCCGATTGATCCCAGGCCCCATATTCCAAGCGCCACTCCGGGGTGTGCTTATGCGCCGCCATCGGGACCAACATCCGTCTCCGAAATCCGTGGCGGGCTTTTCGCTCAACTTTTAGAATCAACTCGTTGTCATCGTATCCCTCATCGGCAATCACCCGCCGCGTCTCCGGCGGAAGCTGAGCAATCATCGGAGCAAAAAGCCTGTTCTCTTGAGCATTGTTGGGCTCAACCTCGGCCAGAAGCGGAAGCGCCGGATGACCGGCCGAGGCGCTGCAAACCAGATGCCATGCGTAGCCCTGAACCCATCCCCGATACGCCGAATTGCCCCAACCCGATTCCCGATCCACATTCCGAAGTCCCGCCGGGAGCACTCCTCGCTTCCGAGCTCCCTGATGCCACTTTGGACCCAGCGATTCCGTCATGGACTTGTCCACCGCAACCAGCTCCGCGTCTCCGATTCCCGCCGCCAGAAGCTTATGCCCCCAAGCTCGAATCTGCTTCCCAAGCCCCGGGGGAAAAAGATTTTAGACGCCGACCCAACGTCCGGCGATCCGGAAGCGCGTGAAGACCGCAGGCTTGCCGAATGGTCGGGTTTTGAGCCAGAACTTTGTGCAGCGTCTTGAAATGCTTGATCCGCTTGAGAACCCTCCCGAGGAAAACCTTGAACATAACCAACTCCGAGTATTCCACCGGCCGACCCCGAATCCGAGCTTCATCCTTTCCCGCTACCTATAACTCGTCCACCAGCGCCAGCAACCTAATCAGCGTATGACCTTCAGCAACCATTTGAACCTCCGCCTCAGCTTTTTCAAAATTCTGTCATATTTTAAAAACCGAGGCAAAGCATTTATGCCCACCCCTCAGATAACTACTTATCTACTTGCTTGAATTTTCTTGCGCCGTGAGGCTAAGTGGCAGGAGGGGACAGGCGCTTGTGCGGTAGCTGATGCTGGAACCTGCAAAAAGCCGGAAATCTAAGAATTGCGCTTGGCCGCCATCACCAAATGAGTGCCTGTCCCTTCGATCAAAAGCTGCCAGCGCGCAGAAGTAATCTAATAATCAATTAGTAGATTAGTAGATTGCTCAGAGAAATTGGCGCGAATGATGATCGAGCGCGGAAAAATGAGGGGTGGGGGTTTGGATTTGGGGTTAGTCAATTCCCGAATTCCGAACTGCGAACGCCGAACCCCGAATTCCCCGCGCCACGGACTTGTCCTTGGACCCGATTTCCACCGTATGGGAACATGGCCCTACCGAGGCGGAGAGCCCGTGCATTATGCGAGGGATGAGAAACTATTTGCAAAACACGGCGATCTGATGGGTCTCTTCGGCATTTTCGTTGGAGCCTCGCAGCGCCACATACACCGTCAAATCTCCCTTTTTATAGCCGGTACTGGTCTCGGAGACGCTGGCCTGATCAACGGCAAATCCCTGTGATTCCAGGTATTTGCCGACCTCGCCGGCTTTGGCATTCAACTCTCCGAAATCATCGCTCCCGCTGATCTCAGCCTGGATCTGCCAGCACTTTTCCGCATCCGGTTTTCCCGGATTTTCTTGATAAGGAAAGAGCGCCTGGGCCAGGTCGGAAAACTTGAAGCTGAAATCCTTATAATCCCGGACCGCCTGCAAGACCGCCTTGCAATCAGCCGGAGCCGCCGGCTTTTGCTCCGGGATTTTTTGATATTGCTGAATCTCGCCGTCCGCGGGCTTGAGGGTCAGAAGATCTTTTTCCAGGGTCGCCTGATAGTAAGTGATCCCGCAGGCCCGACATTCCAGGGCAATCGCCAGGGTATTTCCGGCCAGGGTCCAGGCGCCCACCTCCATCGGACTGGATTGAAGAAAGGACCGATAAACCGTTTCTTCGCCGTCTTTTTCAAAGGCGATCTCGTCGCCCAGGCCGCCCTTGATCGTCTTCCAATTCCCGATCAGGTCTTTTGCCTGAACCATGGTTTTGGGCTGAGCCGGAGCAACCTTGGCCGGCATAGGTTTCGCCGGCTTTGCCTCTTCCGGTTTGCGCTTGCAGGCCACAACCAGAATCCCGACCAAACCGATCACTGCCAATAACTTGATCCTCATTGGAACCTCCTTGTCTCGATTGACTCCCGAGCATCGCCCAACCGCGTTCCTTTGCGGCATCCACCCTAACAGCAAGCCGATTGAAAGTCAAAATGGAACAGTGGGTAGTGGGCAGTGGATAGTGGTTAGTGAAATTCCCGAATACCGAATTCCGAAACAATTGGACCACTAAGGCACAAAGAATTGGGTCGTCTTGGTGTCTTGGTGGTTAAAAATGAATGCTCCGGGTTCCGCGTTCCGCGTTCCCGAATTCCGAACCCGAACTCCGAATCCCGAACCCCTAATTCCTTTGCGGCGCTTATTTATATTTGACGAACTCTTTTATGGTGAGGCCGGCGCGCATAATTTGCGTTCTCAGCAGGGGAGGCGCGACTTCTTTATGGTCGGGAATGACCAGGGGGGCTTTTCCGGATGCTTCAGGATGATATGACTTCCGGTTTGGCGGGCGATCTGATAGCCGAACTTGCAAAAGATCTTAACGGCTTTATGGCCGGAGATATTGGCGAGCCGCTTCATCCACCCGCGGCTACCTTCAGATGCTTTGCCTTGGGCGCTTCGCGGTTTTGTTCCTTCAGGACCTCCAGATAGCCTTTGATCGCATCCCGAATATTGGCCAAAACCTCTTTCTCGGTTTTGCCCTGAGACATACAGCCGGGCAACGCCGGGACATCCGCAATATACCAGTCGCCCTCTTGGGTTATGAAGACATCGTATTTCATGGCTGATTCCTTGTCCTTAAAAAGATAGCTGATACCCCAATAAAGTCAAGAATCATAAGCGCCAGCGCGTCAGCCCAGTTCGCCCCCCACGGTAATCTCGGGGATGCGCAGCGTGGGCTGGGCGTCGGCGACCGGGGCGCCC
>CAIUDS010000190.1 GCA_903897985.1 uncultured delta proteobacterium | reverse complement strand
GGGGGGAACCTCAAATCAAAAAGCACTTTCTTTTCAGACTCATTTATTTTTGTATCTACTGAAAATACAAATGCTTTGTCAGGATCACCAACAATTCCTTGCGCGACTTCACTGCCGGTCAATTCATAGTTCCTTCTCGCCTCTATCTTCGCCAAAAGGACTTCGGTTGTTTTGTTAACGAAAACGATATTTTTATTAACTAACTCCTTCGGCTTTATGGTCGCAGCAAAATTAACCACCCCGTCCTTTGTGAATTTCAAATTGGATTGTAGCAGGCCACTGACGGTGTTTTCTCCGATATTTTTATCTGTGACTTTTGCATAAGCGACATTATATGATTTTCTTGGATTACGCCTTTGGAAAATGAAGATCATCGTTTGAATTCCCGCATCTTTGAAAACCTTGAAATCGCCAAAGTCAATTAGCTTAATAATTTCGCCTTCAGAAAGGATTTTGTTTCTGAAAATACTTGCTCCAGCATTGGCAAGCCAGTTATTTGGAGCGATAAAACTGAAGTAGCCGCCATCTTTCAATAAATCTATTGCCTTACAGGCAAATAATGTCCAAATATCCATTTTGCCCTGGTAGAAGGGGCTATCATGCAACCCATCAAACGCGGCCCTGTTCGTGTATTCCTTGATATACGGTGGATTGCCAATGATTATATCAAAGCCGCCCTGCTCAAAAACCTCTTGAAAGTTATTTTGAAAATCAAACGGTTTATACTTTGGATCGCCGATAGGAATAAGAGAATTTCCCACACTTAAATTATGTTGAAGCATAGGAAGCTTATATCTCTGCGACAGAACCTTTAAAAGCAAATTAAGCTGGGCGATTTCCACCGCTTGCGCGTCAAGATCAATTCCATAAATATTCTCTTTCAGAATATTCGTTTTTGTGAACAGGGAAATTTGTGGATTTTGCTTGGAGATGGTCTCTAGAATTTTATCGTAGGCGGCACTCAAGAATGAGCCTGAACCGCAAGCAGGGTCAAGAATCTTGATTTTTGAAATGTCTTTGGGTTTGGTTTGCCTCAAGAGCTCGCCCAAGGTTTCTCTTACGATGAATTCAACAATGTATTTCGGCGTATAATAAATGCCCTGTGATTTGCGTTTGGACTTTTCCTTTTCCTCGCTTTTGCGGCCCTGAACATAGCTTAAATACTGCTCATACATTCCCCCCAGGACATCAGCGGAAATGGCGGAAAAATCATAGCGATATCCTTCTTCGGTATGGTAAAGGCCATCTATTATCTCGGAGAACAATTTGTCATCCGCTTTCCATTCTTCGGAATAGTGAGGCTCAAAAAGTTTGGAATCGTAGCCGTCATCAAAATCTCTAAAAACTTCAACAAGCTGTTTATAGAGATTCTTGCTCCTTGCGCTTGATTCCCAGGTATGCAAAATTCCTAATAGTTTCTTGGGCTCGATGGTTCGGTCCTCAGCGGTGCGGATGAATATTAAGCGGTCTAAAATTCTTTGAACTCCCTCGTCCAATTCCTCATCGGCTAGATCATTTTTCTTCTTGAATTCCCTGGTCAGCCTTGTCCGCCAAGTCATCAAATCCTCAAAGAGCTTTTCGCCCACCTGCTTTCGTTGGACAATTTTTCCCCATTTTTCCCCTTGCTTATCCAGAAGTTTCTGTTCAAAGCTTTCTTTTGATAAAAGCCATAACTGGTCGAACCTTGAAACAAAATCCTGGCATTTTATTTGAATAAAAAGATTTTCCGATAATTTTTCGGGAGGAATCTCGGCGTTGAAAATCTTGATGGATTCAAAATCTGTGAGAACCGCCCAGGTGACGCCTTTGTTCCAGCTGTAGTTTATGACTTGCTCCGCCCCTCCCGATTCATCCAGGTCAACTTTCATCGCTTTAGCTTCCAAAAACATCGCGGGAATATTGTTTAAGCGGAAAGCAAGATCAACCCTTCCGCCCGACACATTCTCCTCAGTCGTTACCTCATTGTCGGTGGCAAGGTTTCTCATGTCCCAGCCTAAGTAACCCAAAAGCGGCTCAATAAACTCGTTTCGGGTTTGAGCTTCGTTATAGGATTTGATCTTCCCGGCTTCCAGAATTCGCTGGTACTTTTCAACTAACTTTTCAACTTGGAGTTTTGCTTCCTGTTTGTTCATATTATGTGAACTCAAACTTCCTATAAACGAGTATACTTTTAAAGCGATTTTGTGTCAAGCAAAAAAGGTCAACCGACAGGAGTGTCTGTTGACCTACAAGGCGAAATTGTAATTTAGCCTGATCTGGCGCATAATAATCCGAGCGATGAACCGGGAGGATTGCAAATGAAGACCGATAGTTTGTGTTTTCCCTGTTTCCTCAAACAGGCCCACTCCAGCGTGGCATACCTGACCGAGGACGAGAATAAACGGGTCCAGGTTTTGAAGCAGGTGGCACTGATGCTGCCCACGCTCGACCCGGAGAAAAACCCCGCTTATAATTCCTCGCTCGTGCTCTTCAAGATCAACGAGTTGATGGGCTCGAAGGACCCCTTTGCCGAGGCGCGCAAGAAATACGACAAGCTGGCTCTGGACCTGGCGCCGGAACTGCGCGGAGAAATCGAGACCGCGGCCGACCCGCTCGAAATGGCCACGCGCTTGAGCGTGGTCGGGAATGTGATAGACCTCGGCATCAAAGAGAAGGTGGACATTGAAGGCACGCTCGAACTGGCCAAGGGGAGCGGGTTCAAAATTTTCGAGTTCGAGGCCTTCAAACAGGAGTTGAACAAGGCCAAACGCATTCTCTATATCCTCGATAACGCCGGCGAAATCGTGTTCGACTCGCTCCTGATCGAGCAGGTCCGCAAGCTGGGCAAGGCCGTGATCGCCGCGGTGCGCGGCGGCCCCATCCTGAACGACGCCATCATGGACGACGCCAAACGGGTGGGCCTGGACAAGCTCGTCAAGGTCATTGACACCGGCAGCAATTTCGTGGGCGTGATCCGCGAGAAATGTTCGCCGGTGTTCCTCAAAGCCCTCGACACCGCGGAGCTGGTGATCGCCAAAGGCCAGGGCAATTACGAAACCCTCGAAGGCACCCGGCCCAATATCTTCTTCATCCTCAAAGCCAAATGCGGCGCCGTGGCCGCGCACCTGGGCGTGGAGGAAGGGGATCTGGTGCTGAAAAAATCCTGAAGAAATCGGCTGAAGGAGTTCCAAAAATGAAATCGTGGAAATGGTTGTCGTTTATGATTCTTTTGTTGGTCTTGGCCATCCCCTTGAAGGCTGGGCAGTTCCAAGCCGGTGTGGGCAAGGCCGACATCACCCCGATCATGCCCACCCCGCTCGCGGGATACGGGGCGAGGAACGGCGGGATTTCCACCGGCGTGATGGACAAAATCTATTCGCGCGCGGTCGTGATTTCGGACGGCGGGAAAAAGGTGGCGCTGGTTTCCAATGACCTGCTCCTGATCCTGGCCGACCTGAAGGACGAGGTCTCCAAAAATGTCGCGGACCTGAAGCTGGACGGCATCATGCTCACCTCCACCCACACCCATTCCGGCCCGGGCGGATACACGGACATTTGGATCGTCAAGATCGCGGTGCTGGGTCCGTATGTGCCCGAGTACCGCGACTACCTGGTTCGGCAGATCAGCCGGGCCATCCGCGAGGCCGATAAAAATTTGGCGCCGGCTAAATTCGGCTCCGCCATTTATCAGGCGCCCGGCTACGGACATAACCGCCGCCACCCGGAGCCCGACGCCATCACCGACCCGGCCTTGGGCCTGATCCGGATCGCCGACCTTTCCGGAAAACCGCTGGCCACCCTGGTCAATTACGCGGCGCACGCCACCGTGCTCGGGCCGGACAACATGAAAATCTCGGGCGATTGGGTGGGCGTGATGGAGCGGACTTTGGAAGAAAAAGAGGGAGCGCCGGCGATGTTTTTCGCCGGGCCGATCGGGGACCAGGGCCCGAACTGTCAGCCAGCCGAGAAGGGCCTGACCTGCATGGACCGGCTCGGGACCGGCCTGGCCGGAGAGGTCATGAACGATTTGCCGAAAATCGCGCTCACCGCCTCGGTCCAGATCACGCTGATGGACAAGCAGGTGCCGATGCCGGCGCTCGAACTCCGGAAGGGCTGCTGGAAGGGGATCGGCTGGATCATGAAGAGCGCCGGAAAAAAACTGGCGCGCGAGCAGGGCGAGTTCATGGCGCTCGAGCTGAATGACACCCTGATCTACGGCGTGGGCGCCGAGGCCGCCACCGGGGTCGGGTTCGAGTTGAAAGCGCAGCATCCGGACAAGAAAGTGATGGTCTTCGCGCACGCCAACGACTGGCAGGGCTACCTGCTCACGCCGCCGGAATACGACTTCGGCGGCTACGAGGCCTGCATGAGCCTCTACGGCCGCGAGTTCGAGCCCTATCTGGTCAAACAATACCGCGAGCTGACTGCGGGAGTGAAATAGATCAACGCAATTTGCTCATCCCACCCGCTTGCGCCATGAGTATCCCGCGGATGTGTATTTGCGGCGAATGGTGAATCTTTTTGACATTCAGTTGATTGGGCTTTATAAATATGGGTATGGCGGACAAGGGAAAAATATTGGAATTGATCACGGCTCGCCGGGAGGAGATGGCGCGGCGGTTTTCGGTTAAGCGGATCGGTCTGTTCGGATCGTATGTCCGGGAGCAGGCGGAAGCCGGGAGCGACATAGACCTCCTGGTGGAACTGGAAGAGCCGACCTTTGACCATTATATGGACCTGAAATTTTACCTGGAGGATTTGCTGGGGACCGAGGTTGACCTGGTGATGGCGGACGCGGTCAAGCCGAGACTGAAAGCATATATTGACCAAGAGATCATTTATGCCTAGAGATTATAAACTTTTCCTGGAAGATATTATTGAGGCGGCGGAAAAGATCGAAACTTACACCCGGGGCATGAATGAAGAGTCGTTCCTTGCGGATTCCAAAACGGTGGATGCGGTGGTGAGAAATCTGACCCTGATCCCCGGTTAAGCAGAAGGCAATTGCAAATCCCTTCCGTTGTAGCGTCAGGCTTTATGCCTGACCAGTCACCCACAAGGGGGGACGCTACGAGTTCGCAAATCCGGCTAAATACCGACCCTGGCCTTGGCGACCGATTCATAACCGGGGATCAGGGATCTGATCATTGTCGGGGAAGCCGTCCGCCATCTGCCCGAGGAGATCAAAGCCGGCTCGGACATTGATGCCTTGGAATGGAAAAAGATCATCGCCTTCCGGAACATTGTAATTCATGAATATTTCGGAATAAATCTTCGGGTGGTCTGGGATGTGGTTGAAAACAAGATC
>CAIUDS010000189.1 GCA_903897985.1 uncultured delta proteobacterium | reverse complement strand
CAGCGCGCGGGTGTTCTGCGAGCCATCGCCGCGAAGATCCGCGAACATTTGGAGCCCCTCGCTCGCGTCATCACCGAAGAGCAGGGCAAGATTCTGGCCCTGGCTCGCGGGGATTTGTCTGGCCGGTATCTTATTAAATGGTTTTTTCGGGTGGAAAAAGAACCAAGCCGGTCAGGCAGCCTAGCCGGTCGGATCATCCATCCGGCGATTTGCGCAAAGTGAATTCCGGTCTCAAATAAATCATAACCACGGCACCCGGTTTATCGGAGGGTTCAGGGGCTTTTTCAATTTCAGCCGCGGTTCTCCGATTTCGATGAAAAACTGCTCCGCCTCGGCCACGGAAGCGGGAGCAGCCGCGGATTTGTGGCTGTTGGGATAGAGTTTGAGCAGTGAGCCGGGCTGGTTGAAAATCGGGACTGCGGCGGCCAGGTAGCGGTCGAAACATTTTTTGATGTCTTCGGTGCGGTAATCAATCCCCTGCGCCCGGAGTTCTTGCCAGGCATGGTGGATATTATAGATCGCGTCAAAATCAATGCAGTAGGAGTAAAGGCCGTTCTTGCCCTTGGTGTCCCACAGGCCGTTCGGGAGTTGGAGGCTGAGCGAACTGTCAATGATTTTTTCCGGGTGGGGCAGGGGCCGGTCCCGGTGCTGATAGACCCAGTAAAAATGGGGCGCGCCGGCCATTTCCTGCCGGGAGGGTTTCTTATAAAAAACATTCCAGGGCGCGCGCTGCCAGAAGCCGGTCTGGGGATTGACCTTGCGGTCCAGCCAGTCAAAATACCAGTTCCAAAACTGCGCCGGCGCCTCGCCGGTCATTTCCAGCGCCGCGGGCATGCCCCCGCCCTGATGCGAGCCGATCCAGATATACGGCCAGAAGATAGTCTCCAGCCAAAGCTCGGTGGAGATTTTGCTGGAGGCGATATTTTTTGCCTGGCTCAAGGGATAGAGCGGCTTATACCCGAGCATGTCGAGCGCCCCGGTGGCATAAGCCGCGGTATGCTCCCGGGAATGCATGGTGCGGTGATGGCGGCTGAACCATCCGGTTTCCGGGTCCTGGCAGGACTGTAAAAATTCCGCCCATTCCTTGCGGCTTTCGGGGGTGGTGCGCTGCTCAAGTTCGGCGAGGATATAGAGCGTATAAACCATGTCGCTGGAGCCATAGACATCCTGCGCCTGACCATGCTTGATGCTGAAATGGCCGCGCAGGTCATGAGGATCGAACTGCTTGAGGTATCTGGGATCGGTGTAATACCTAAAATAATTGTCCAACTGCGCGTAAAGTCCATCCAGGTTATAAACCGGACCGGCATAGGAATTTTGCGCGCGGCTTGGAATGGCCGCGAGCGAAAGGACTATCGCCAGCATTGCCGCCGTCCTCTTCATGGCCCTATCATATAAACCGAGCGGCGGCCGCTTGTCAATGGCAAAGCCCGGGCATTATAATATCCGGGGAGGCGCACATGAGGAAAACATTGCTGGCGATGGGAATTCTGCTGGCCGCATTGACCGCGCGGGCGGGCATGCCGGAGGGGAGTCTGCTCGAGGGGGTGACGCCGGGCGCGGACGGGAGGATTGACATCCTGGAGGTTTTTGCGCACCAGGATGACGAGAGCATTTACGGCGGGGGCGCGGTGCTGCTGGCGATGAAGGACCCGCGGGTGCGGCTGCACATTTTATGCATGACTTTTGACCAGACCTCGGACGCGATCAAGGCGCTCGGACTCACCCCGGACCAGAGCGGGAACATCCGGGTGAAGGAACTGGACGCCGCGGCCACGGTTTATGGCGCGGCCGAAGTGATCCAGTTCCCGTATCCGAGCCGGACCCTGCCCAATGTCGGCGACGAAAAATTAATCAGCGAAATCCTGGGGGTGATCGAAAAAACCGGCGCGGAGATCGTGATCACCCACGATCCCGCGGGCATCACCGGCCACTGGGACCATGTGGCCTGCTCCAGGGTCGCGACCGAGGCCTTCAAGCGGAGCAGCGCGCAGGTCCTCTATTACCCGACCTTGCCCGTGCCCCTTTACAAAATCGCGCTCCAGTTCAAAACCTACCGCACCAAAGGGGAACCCGCGGTCCCGGATTTCCGGGTCAACCTCCGGGAGGTGAAGAAGCTCAAACGCCTGGCCTGCTACGAACACGCCAGCCAGATGTTCTATACCAGCGTCGGCCAGACCACCGACCTGCTCCTCTTGATGAACCACGAATATTTCGCGCGCGTCCCCAATCGGCAATGAAAAAAATGAACCAGGCCGGACCGCTTAAGTGTAATGAGGCGATCTGACCCAATGCGGTTCACCAGTTGAAACCCGACTTGCCGCGCGCGCCGAGAGTCACCGAGTCGCCAGCGCCGACCATTGCGGTCACGGTCTCGTTGTCGAGCAGGCTGGGATTGCCGGTGAGGTCGCCGTAATCGCCCGCCCGTTCTTCAAAAGGACCGTCTATGACACCGGAGCGGCGGGCTTGACAGGGGCGGGTTGGTTATTCAAGCTAGATTATATGGAGCGGACAATTTGCGCGCGTGACCGTCTTTCTTGAGGTGGGTGCGCAAAATTTTGCGGGCGAATTTGGCGCGAGGGAAAATGGGCGGCCGGATTTTCGGAGCGATGCGGAAACGGGTGTCCGGGAGGAATTGATGAAAACATCGGGGTGGTTTATCCGCGTTTGCACTCCAGGGGCGCTTGCCGCGCTTTTGCTATTGGCGGCTTGTGCGCAGGGCGAGCAGGGCGATACCGGTCCGGCCGGGCCTCCGGGGTCAGGGCTGTTGGGTTCGATCTCGGGGCGGGCGGTTTTGTTTGGGGAGGACGACTCGAGCGGGATCGAGGTTTCGGCGGTGGGCAGCGGGGCGAAAGCGGTGACGGGTCCCGGCGGTCATTTTGCGCTCAAGAATCTTGCGGAAGGGGCCTATGAGCTCAAGGCGAGCCTGGCGCCTTATCAGCCGAGGCGGTTTGCAAATGTGACGGTCTCGGGCGGGAGCGCGAGCGAAGTGGATTTTTTGCCGCTCAAATTGGGCCGGCGGCTGAATGAAACCAAGGGCGAGCTGAAATATCTCACGGCGGACGGGCGCCGGGTCATCT
>CAIUDS010000188.1 GCA_903897985.1 uncultured delta proteobacterium | reverse complement strand
CCCGCCGAATTATCACCACTCAAACCCGTATTGATATCCGGCAATAGTGTTGTAATTGAACCACAAACTCCTCGGAACAAAATCCTGAGCGGGCATACTCACGGAGCCGGAAGCGGTTGGCGGCCCCTGCAAATCTTTCATAACCTCATTGCTACGGCTTTGATCCTGCAACCCGCAACTTGTGTTGTCAATGATGGCTTGAATTTCCGAGTCCGTGGCCTGGTACCAAATCCCGGAGATTCTTTTCCAGAATTGCCATTGCAGTCGGGTCACCTTGCCCGAGCTAAAGGTGAGCTTGACCGAAGGCACATAGACTTCGTTCAAGGCGGGGTCAATGGCAATGGAGTCAACATTGTTGAAGGTAAAATCCTGAGCGCCAACCCGGACGATATAGGTGCCTTTTGGAGGAGGCATGGGGGTGGTTGCCATTCCGCAGGCTACTCCGCAGTCGCAGTAGAAACCCAGGCCGTGACCTTTGCCATTATTGCCCACACCTGACCAACAATCAGGCTCACTATTCCCAAAATTGATGTCTTGCGGGGAGATCAGAATGGCACTCCCCCAAGCCAAGTCCGGCCGGTTCGGAAAGATATCAAAGTTTAAGCTATAGCCATTAAAACTAACCAGGGTTTGATTGGACCAATTGTTCAACGCGCTGAAACTCTCGGCCCCGTGAAAAATATACTTAATCCCGAGGGTAATCGTTTTGCCTTCTTGGTCGTCCATAATCCCGTTGCCATCCACATCCACCGAGGTCTTGCTCTGCAACTCGCCATCATAAATTCCGATGCTCGTGGCCAGGTCCGTGTCCAGGCCGAGCGCGGCAAAGGCGTCGGCCTGGGAAATGGTAGCGGTCACCACTCCGGTGCCCGAGTCCAGCGAAACGGTCCCCAAGCTGAAATCAGAGGAACCCTCCAGGGCCGGGATGCTGTTCAGGTCAGTGGTGGTATCCAGCGTCAGGATCCCCTTGAGGTCCATCCCCTTGTAAAAAGCCACGACATAAATGGCGCCGCGCGGGACTGCCAGATTAAAGGTCGAGCCGTCCAGGACCGCATAATAGATTCCATTCGGACTGGCCGCGAGAATGGTGTCCACCGCGGTGGAGGTTCCGGCTTGCGCGCTTTTGAGGAAAAGCGAGGCCAGCCGGGTTTCAATCCGATCCAGCAAAGTGGCCTGGCCGATAATAATCGTGGTGTTGTCCAGAATTCCCTGCACATCCAGACGCGCGTCCACCACCCAGCTATAGAGGGCCGGGGTGCGATCGCTTTTTCCGGAGGAACTGGCTTTGACCTGGAAGTTATGCGCGCCTTCGGACAATTTGGAATAGCTCTTGGGCGATGTGCAGGCTTTCCAGGAGCCGCTGTCCAGGCTGCATTTGTAGGCGCAGGTCCCGGAGTTGCAGGCGAATGTGAAACCAGCTTTGTTTGATTTGGAGGGATTGGCCGGCTTCTTCTTGATGCTGGTCTGGACCGCGGTCGCATCGCTTTTGGAGAGGGCGTAGCCGGAACTCAAATTCAGTCCCGGCCCCGGGTCGCCGGGATGGCCATTGCAAGCCATCAGCAATGAACAGCCTATGATCATTCCCCAAACGCCGCCCGTCTTGAAAAGACTCTTCATGATTACCTCCGAATTGAGCAAAGAACCCCTCAGCGCATTGACTTTACAACAAAAAACCGGGGCAGGCAAATGCCCCCCCCGGTTTGAAGGATTCCATGTCGGTTCTTATTTGCCGGGCAGCTTTTTCTTTTGCGGGTCGCGGAGATAGTTTTGGCTCGAAACCACTCTCTTCCCGGTTTTGCTTTCCAGGTCGTGGCGGGCTTTGCCGGCAACCGCGCCGCCGTTTCGAGCGGCCGATTTACTTTGCGGGAATCCCCGGGCATCGCGGCTAATGGTGATTTCTTTGGTGGAGGCCTCTCCGAGCATGGAAAAGATCAACTCCAGGTCGTCCATATGATCGCGCAGGTTTTCCCGTTCCAATCCCTTCACCTTTTTATATTGGCTCGGGGTGAGGCCAAAAGCGGCTTTCGAGATTTCTGCAGTGAGAATGGCATACTCCCTTGGTTCCTGGATTCCGCGTTTTTGCCACTGGCCGGTCAGTTCCTCGCGAATGAAAATACCGCGCATCCGTTTTTCGATCCAATCATCGGAATACCCCTTCGCCTTATACAAGGCCCGGGTTCTCTTGGTGGCCAATTCCGGATCCTCGATCTCCTGGATCCTTTCGTAGCCGACCCTTGCCAACCAACGCTTGAACGGCTCGGCTTTGGGGGAGGGGATGGATTGGATCAAACGGAACAGGGTTTCGGTGTTGGCGCAATCGGTAAGATAATATTTTCCGTCTAAGGATTCCAATTTCAGTTGTCCGATTTTTTCGGACAACTCAAGAAAGCCTTCTTCCCCGAGTTTCTTTTTCAGATCATTCCAGTATTTTCTCGGCCTTTCCGAGCCGGTCAAAACCTCAACCACATCCACGATCGAAAACCACCATTCATTTTTATAGATGGCCTTCCGGATCTGCTTGCCCCGGAAGAGCGCAATTTTGGTTGAGGGCGATCCTTTCATTTATATTTTATTTTAGCAAGACTTCCTCAAGGTTGTCAAGAAAAAAACCGGGGCGGGAAAATTCCCGCCCCGGTTTGATTGATTGCGCTTCAGATCAGAAGGCGTTCTCGGTGATCTCCAAAACATCGCGGTTCATGCTCTTGATATAGTCGGCGCCGGCGAAGACCTCGCCCATCAGGCAGTCAATGTAGAACTTGCCGGCGTGGATCTTTCCCGCGTAGAAGGCGGCCTCGTTGTTGCTCTTGATCAGTTCGAGCTTCTTGGCCTTGTCGGTGGCGCCTTTTTCGGCGCAGATCTTGTCCAGGGCCGCGCCGGCGATCACGATCTGTTCGAGCCAGATCCATCCGAGGACCACATCGCCGAACAGTTTCAGGTAAGGCGTTGCCACCAGCACCGGGTATCCCTGGTCTCCGCTCAGGCCGGCCTTGACCAGGACCTGCGTGCACTCGTCCAAGGTGACCACGGCTTTTTCCAGCCGCTCGGCCTGCTTGGCGAACTGGGCATGGCCCTTGTTGGCCTGAGCCAGCCCCTTCATCATCCCGATCAGGCTGTAATAGGGCTTCATCTGCTTCTTGATGTCCAGCACTTTGCGCCCGACCAAGTCCAGGGCCTGGATGCCGTTGGTGCCCTCGTAAATCGAAGCGATCTTGGCGTCGCGCATATACTGCTCCACCGGATACTCGCTGGTGTAGCCGTATCCGCCATAGACCTGCATGGCGTCGCGGGTGACCAGGAACCCCATATCCGAGCAATAGGCCTTGATCACCGGGGTGAAGAGCGCGAGCAGGTCCGCGTATTTATCCTTTTCCGCCTGGTCTTTGCTCAGTTCCGACAGGGTCCAGTAAAACACGCCGCGATAGATCAGCGCCCGCATCCCTTCCACATAAGCCTTCATCGAGAGCAGCATCCGCTTCACATCCGGGTGCTTGATGATCTCGACCCGCGGCGCGTTCACATCCCTCATGTTCTCGATGGCCACGCCCTGGATCCTTTGCTTGGCATAGTCAAGCGCGGAAAGATAGGCCGCGCTGGCAATGGCCTCGCCCTGCACACCCACGCCGATGCGGGCCTCGTTCATCATCAGGAACATGTAATTGATGCCCTTGTTGAGTTCGCCGATCAACTCGCCCTCGCACTTGCCGGTGTCGCCGAAATTCAAGAGGACGGTGGGCGAGGCGTGGATGCCCATTTTTTCCTCGACCCGGCCCACGGCCACATCGTTATACTCGCCGTTAGTCCCGTCCGGATTGATCCGGTATTTGGGCACCAGGAACAGACTGACGCCCTTCATGCCCGCGGACGCGCCCTCGGCCCGGGCCAGGACCAGGTGGATGATATTGTCGCAGATGTCATGGTCGCCGGAGCTGATGAAAATTTTGTTGCCGGTGATCATCCATTTGTCGCCCTTTTGCTTGGCGGTGCTCTTCAAGTCGCCCACCGCGCTGCCCGCGCCCGGCTCGGTCAGGTCCATCGTTCCCTGCCACTTGCCCGAGATCATGTTGGGCAAAAATTTCTTTCGCTGGTCCGGGGTGCCGTAGGTGTCAATCAGGTGCGCCGCGGAACGGGTCAGGCCCGGATACATGCTGAAGGCGCAGCTCGCGGCCACGAACAACTCGTTGCCCACGATGCTCACAATCGCGGGCAAGCCTTGGCCGCCCCATTCCTCCGAAGCCGCCATCGAAACCCAGCCCGCCTCGCAAAAAGCGTCATAGGCCCGTTTGTAGCATTCCGGAACCTTCACCTGGCCGTCCACGATCTTCACGCCGATGTGATCGCCTTCCTTGTTGATCGGCAAAATCACTTCCTGCGCGAACTTCTTGGCCTCGGTCAGGATCATGTCAAACTCGTCCTTGCTGTGCCCCGAAAATTTCTCAAACTCGAACAGCTTCTCCACACCCAACTGTTCCCATAACACAAACTGGATGTCCCGATCGTCAATCAATACTCCGGCCATTTTCCTTCCTCCTCTTAAAAGAATTTTTGTCCTACTGCCCTAAAAACCCTCTGCGCCCCTTGCTTATTTCTTGAACTGCCAATGCCTTGGCGGTGAGAAAAAATGAATGAACCCTCATTCATTTCTTATTCTCCCACTTTTTTAGCATATCCGGCAAAAAAACGCAAGAATTTTTCGCCCATTTTTTTCGCCTGGAATCGGGACCAATTTTCACCACCCAGACCCGGAAAACACAGCCCGTCCTCCGTAGCTCGGTACCCCGAGCGAAGGAGGAAGAATTTTTAAGCCCAATTATTCTAAATCCGGCGCGAGTTCCGGCCTGCCAAAATCCCGGCATGGTCAGTTCTTGACCCGGCCCCTTATTCCTTGATTTTGCTCTCGAATTGCTGGAGGTATTTGGCTTTGAGGTCCTTTTTCAGGACCTTCAGCGTCATCTCCATCGGGATTTCGGATTCGGGCACGATCTTGACAAACCGAGGGGCCTTATACGCGGCCATATGCTGACGCGCCCAGTCCGCGATTTCCTGAACCGCCCCGGATCAGCCCGGAACTCGTGTCCAAGGCCGTGGAATTATGGGACCATGATCGGGCAGGGGGTAGAGGTCGCGACCCCGTTCCCGAGCTGTCCCACGCTGTTGGACCCCCAGCACCAGAGGGTGCCATCTTTGATTTTGGCGCAGGTATACATGCCGCCGGCATCCACGGCGCTCCAGTTATTGGCCGGGCCGACCCGGGCGGGCAGATTCCGGTCGGTAATGGTGCCGTCGCCCAATGCGCCCGCGCCGTTGAATCCCCAACAATAAATCACGCCGTCGGTGGTTTTGGCGCAGGTATGATAGCTCCCGGTGGCGACCGCGGCCCAGGCTTTGGAGGCATCCACCTGGAACGGCACATTGGCGTAGCCGCCGAAGGACCCGATCCCGAGTTGGCCGTTGCCGTTGTTACCCCAGCACCAGAGCGTATGGTTGGTCTTGAGGGCGCAGGTGAAATATTGCCCGGCGGCAACCGCGGCCCAATTCTTGGCGCTGCCGATCCGGACCGGGACTTTTCGATGCGCGGTGGTTCCATCCCCGAGCTCGCCGTTCGAATTGTCGCCCCAGCACCAAAGCGTCCCATTGATTTTTTTCGCGCAGGTATGGAGATAACCGGCGGAGACCGCGGCCCAACCAGAGGTTCCCGTCCCAACCGGGGACTTTCGACGGATGGTGGTTCCATCGCCGAGCTGTCCGTCTCCGTTCAGCCCCCAGCAATAAATTAGATTCTGGGTGTTCTTGGCGCAGGTGTGGAAACCGCCGCTGGAAACCGATGACCAGCTGGCGGCCGCGCCCACCTGGGTCGGGACCTTTTTATCGGCGGTGTTGCCCAGCCCGAGCTGGCCGTTGGTATTCAGTCCCCAGCAGAAAAGGCTCTTGGTGCTCTTGCGGGCGCAAGTATGAGCCCCTCCGCCCGAAATCTGGACCCAGTTGGTGTCCGGGCCGATCGCGGCCGGCGCGTTCCGCTGGATGGTGGACCCGTCCCCGATCTCGCCATTGGAGTTGTTGCCCCAGCACCAAAGCGAGCCGTTTTTTTTGATTCCGCAGGTATGACCCAGGCCGAGAGAAAACTTGGACCAGGTGGAAACGGCGAGATCGCCGGCCTGATATTCGTAAGCGCCGGAAAGGGGGTCGGTCCCGGCCGGGCCGGCCTCGTCCGCCGAGCCGCAGCCAAAGATGAGGATCGGGACGATCAATCCTAAAAACAGGCAGCCGATTCTTGCGGAATTTTGGTTCATAGCGCACCTCCGTTATTTTGAAACGTCCGGGTATTTTATTAGCATATCTGATCGCCTTAGAAATGTCAAAAAATTCAGCGGCGTCATCCTGCGGTTCGTAGTTGTCTATTCCTTAATTTTGCTTGAGAATTCCTGGAGGTATTTGGCTTTGAGGTCTTTTTTCAAGACCTTGAGGGTCATGCCCATGGGGATTTCGGATTCCGGGATGATCTTGACCATCCGGGGGGTTTTGTAAGCGGCCATATGCTGATGCGCCCAGTCCGCGATTTCCTGCTCGGTCGCTTCCGCGCCCTCGCGCAAGCAAACCACTGCAACCACCATTTCCTTTTTGGTCGGGTGCGGAACCCCGAATACCACCGCGCGCGAAATCTTGGGATGGTTCATCAGCTTGTGCTCGATCTCGACCGAGAAGACCGAATAGCCGCCGGCCTTGATCATGTCTTTTTTGCGGTCCACGAAATAGATCAGGCCCAGCCGGTTTTTCTTGCCCAGGTCCCCGGTATTGAGCCAGCCGCCGTGGATCAGCTCGGAGCTCGCGTCCGGGTTGTTGAAGTAGCCCTGGGTCACGCCCGGCCCGCGCGCCCAGATCTCGCCCACCTCGCCCGGCTTCGCGATCACCCCATCCTCCTTCACCACCTTGATCTTATAAGGATACACCGGCATGCCCACGCACCCGCGCGCGAATTTGATCCCGGGCAGATTGAACTTGATCATGGCGATCCCGGCCAGCTCGACCATGCCGTAAGCCTCGATGAACAGCGCGGGCAGGATCTTCCTCCCCAGGATTTTCAGAGCTGCACCCTTTTTCCTAAATATCTCGACATGCTCCGCGGGCATGGCGTCCGCGGCCGAGCACCAGGCCTTCATGGAGGAGAGGTCGTATTTGTCAATGCCCTCGGCCAGCATCATCGCGTACATGGCCGGGACGCCCACGAAGAAAGTCCCATGATATTTCTGGATCGCTTCGAGCACGCGGCGGGGGTTGAACTTGCTCATGAAGAGCCCGCCCACTCCGGAGATCATGCCCATCAGCGAGGTGCAGAAGCCCATGATGTGGGCGATGGGCAGGGCCATGATCCCGAAGTCCTTGTTCCTGTTGGTGGGGAGGAGTCCGGCGGCGATTTTCTGGCCGGTGATCAGGGCCTTGCTGGTCATCTGGGCGCCTTTGGGAAAGCCGGTGGTGCCGGAGGT
>CAIUDS010000187.1 GCA_903897985.1 uncultured delta proteobacterium | reverse complement strand
GGGCATGCTTTCGCGGGAATGACTCTGGACATCCGAGATTTTCAATACCCTGCTAGGCGCGCAAATTTTTTTGAGAAGCATCCGATGGCCGGCTTTGGCGCCGGACGGATCAGAAGTCCCATTTGACGCGGCCCCAGAGAAAGCTGGGCATGAGTCCGAAGTCGCCATGTTTGCTGCCGTCGAAAATCTGGGCGCCCGCGGCCAGGGTTACGGAGTGAGGCGCGGAAAAGGTGAGCGAGGGTCCCAGGAAATATGACCCGGCGTCAAGATCGTAGACGATGGCGGCGTTGGAAGTGAGGATGGGGGTAACTTGGGCGGAGAGGCTGGCGGCGAGGAAATTCCGGTCCACGGTGGTCAGGCCGCTCTCGCTGGAAAAGAGCAAGGCCGGATTTTGCAGGGCGAGCCCGGAGATGACGCCGTCATTGTGGTAGTATTCCGCGGTCAAAATCATCGCGTTTTTAAAACTATACTGGTAGCCGAGGGTGGTGCGAAAATAATTGCCTTGGTCGGGCTCGAAGGTCATTTCCTGAGGCATGGTATAGGTCACCTCGCCGTAGAGACCGCCGCCCTGGAGGTAACCGGAGAAACCAAAGCCCAGGACATAATCCGTGAAAATCTGGGCGATCAAAAAATGGAGGTCGTAGGACTTGACCGTGGTCTTGAAATAGGCCGCCATCCGTCTCCGGTCCGACTGGTCGGCCAGGCCCAAAGCCAAAGTCAAAAAAGTGGTGGGGTTATAATCATACTCGAAGCTGGCCCCGTCAACCCCGACCCGCTCCTGCGGCTCGAGTGAGAGCGGGCTCACCGGATTGAAAAGGTCCATCGGACTGTAAAAATTCGCGCTCCCGAACGCGATCCGCTGCCGCCCCACAACCACCTTGATTTTCTCATCCTCATACGCCAGCCACGCCCGATATACGCTGTAGTCCAACCAAAAGTCGTCCTCCTCCGAGAGCCGCTTGTCCCATTTGAAAAAGGTGTAGGGCTGCGCTTTGCCCGCAAGCACATAGACCGGGTTGTCCAGCGCGCCGCCAGCCGACGCCTGGAGGGTCTGGCTGAACTCGGCGCTTACGCCTCGGCCGAATTGGAAATCCAGCACCGGCCGGAAGCGGGTCGAGGAAAGGTCGAGTTCAAACCCGAAAAAATCCGGCGTATAAAGCTCCTGCTCCTGCAAGTATCCGGAAAAGTCGGCCTTGAAATCGCCCTGAGCATAAATAGGCAGGGCTTGGAGCGAGGAAGACAAAAGAAACCAGACCAGGCCGACCAAGAGCGGTATGCAATTACCTTTTCTGGTCATTAGTGATCCTTCCGTCCCGGAGTTCGACCAGGCGCTTGGCGTGTTCCATCACCATGGGGTCGTGGGTGGAGAAAAGGAAAGTGGTATGGTTCTCCTGATTGAGCCGCCACATCATGTCCATCAGCTCGCCTGCGGTCTTGGAATCCAGGTTGGCCGTGGGCTCGTCCGCCAGCACCAGTTCGGGCTTGTGCACCACGGCCCGGGCCACGGCCACGCGCTGCTGCTGTCCTCCGCTCATCTCAGTGGGCCGCTTGTGGACCAGGTCCCCCAGACCCAGTTCCGCGAGAATTTTTTTCGCGCGTTCCTGCCGCTCCTTTTTGGGGACGCGCTGGAGGATGAGCACATACTCGACATTTTCCAGCGCGGTGAGCACCGGGATCAGGTTGTAGGATTGGAAGACGAAACCGATTTTAAATAGCCTTAGCCGGGAAAGCTGGGAGTCGGTCATGGTGGTGAGCTCGGACTCGCGGACGAACAGCTTGCCCGAGGTGGGCCGATCCAAACCGCCGATCAGGTTGAGCAGGGTGGTCTTGCCCGAGCCGCTCGGCCCGAACAGGGCGGTGAACTCGCCCGGCGCCATCGAGAAATCAATCCCCTGCAGCGCCGGCGTGGGCACTTTGGTTTCCGCGTAAATCTTGACAATCTTTTCCGTCCTCAAATGCGCCATTGCCGTTCCTCCTTAAAATCTCCGGATCGCTTCCACCACCGGAATCCGGCTCGCCCGCACCGCCGGGTAGAGCGCGGACAGGATCGCAATCGCCACCGCCATAATTGCCGCGGTCAGGATGTCGCGGAGTGTGAGCGCCGGGTAGAGCCGGGTGGGAAAGCCGAACGACTCGAGTCCGACCGCGAACATCGAAAGGTTGAGACCGTTCCGGGCCCAGAGCCAGACCGTGCCGGCGCTGACCAGGGCGCCGATCAACAGCCCAAGCAGGGCGAGCATGACCGATTCGAGCACCACCATGGCGAAGAGCCGCTCCGGGCTGGTGCCGATGGCCTTGAGGATGCCCAACTCGCGGACGCGCTCGAACACGGCCATGATCATGGTGTTGGCGATGCCGAAGGCGATGATGATGTAAATGCAGAAAAGCAGGACCAGGTTGACATAGTTCATGATGGCGGTCATTTGCGCGAGCATGGGGTAGAGTTCCTTCCAGTC
>CAIUDS010000186.1 GCA_903897985.1 uncultured delta proteobacterium | reverse complement strand
GCTCCGGCGCGCTCCGTTTGATGCCGGTGGCGATGGCCGGGCCCCGGCCGTGCGCGCTCTCGACCACATCAATATCCATATAATCATACGCGAGCACCGCGCATCCCGCGGGCGCCACGCAAATGCTCCGGTCCGCGATCCCCATCTCGTCCATCAACTCCATCAGCATCTTATGCACCAGCGAATGCCCGCACCCGGCGCAGTAATGGAATTTCTTCGCTTTCAGATATTTGGGACGGCCGTATATTTTCTTCATTTCGCCTTCGGGGCGCGGACACTCCGGTCCGCGAACAACCAGCATTGACTCCGTATTGCTTTCATTTTGATTTCCGTTTTATTCTCTGGTAATACCTGCTCCCGATGATCTTGGCCACATCCATGGGTGTCGGGATCACCCCGCCCGGCCTTCCGTAGAAAAAGATTTCGCCCTGTCCCCCGAGCGCCAGTTTCACATCCTCCAGCATCTGCCCCGCGTTCAACTCATAGACCAGGAATTCGCCCACCTCGCCGGCCAGCTCCCGGAGCTTCTTCATCGGGAACGGCCATAAGGTGATGGGCCGGAACAGGCCCACTTTCAAGCCTTCCTTGCGCAGGCGCTTGATCGCGCCCTTGGCCACCCGCGCCGCGCTCCCGAACGCGATCACCGCCAGCTTCGCGTCATCCAGAAGGTATTTCTCATACCGGACCTCGGCCGATTCGATCTCCTTGTATTTCCGCTGCAGCTTCCAATTGTGCTCCTCCATCCGACGCACATTCAGGATCAGCGACCGGCTGAACCGGCTCGGCCGCCCCTTGGCCCCCCGCAAAATCCAGTCCTTTTCCGGCAGATGTTTCAGCGGCTCCGGCAAAACCACCGGCTCCCGCATCTGCCCGATCAGGCCGTCCGCCAAAATCAGCACCGGGTTCCGATACTTGTCCGCCAGCTCGAACGCCAGCATGGTCAAATCAACCAGTTCCTGAACCCCGGCCGGAGCCAGCACCACGGTCCGGTAATCCCCGTGCCCGCCCCCGCGCGTGGCCTGGAAATAATCGCCCTGGCAGCCCGCAATGTTCCCGAGACCCGGACCGCCCCGCATCACATTCAAAATCACCGCGGGCAGTTCCTGTCCCGCCAGAAAGCTGATCCCTTCCTGCTTCAGGCTGATCCCCGGGCTCGAGGAACTGGTCAGGGCCCGCGCGCCCGTTACGCTCGCGCCCAGCACCATGTAGATGCTCGCGATCTCGCTCTCGGCCTGGATAAAGGTCCCGCCCGCGTTCACCATGTGCTCGCTCATGTATTCCGCAACCTCGTTCTGCGGCGTGATCGGATATCCGAAATAAAAACGGCAGCCCGCCCGGATCGCAGCCTCCGCCACCGCGTGGTTGCCGCTCATCAGGACCTGGTCTTTCCTAGGACTGGTCAAGGAAAACCTCGATGCACGCTTCCGGACAGACCAGGCCGCAAATCCCGCATCCCGTACAGTCCTCGCTCACCAGCTCCACCGGGTAATAGCCGGCCAGGTTATAAACCTTTGCCAAAGCCAACACCTGTTTCGGACAGAACTCGATGCAGAAGCCGCACGCCTTGCAGAACTCCTGCTCAACTTTGATTTTCCCTTTTGCCTTCAACTGCTTAAACTTATAGTATATCTAAATTTCTCCCCTTTTAAAGCCGTTTGCGGACCCCAAAATCAGCGGTGTTCATTTGGGAGGATTCGAGCCGCATTGAAAATTGTCCCCTCCGAGGCTGCTTCCGTCGGCAAATTGTCGGTTTGACCTGCGGCCGCAGGCAAATAGTCCTAAAATCGGCGCGGGACGCCGGGGCCAACCCGGCGGACGACCCGAAGGCGTTTTATCATTTTATTTTTGTGGCGGAAACCGATCTCGGACTGCAAGGCTATACTTTTACCATTGACGGGATCCGGAAAGACCATTTCG
>CAIUDS010000185.1 GCA_903897985.1 uncultured delta proteobacterium | reverse complement strand
GGCTGTCGTGACGGCCGTGATATTTGTTGACAATGGCCCGGACTTTGGGTTCGCTTACCTTCATGCTCCCTATTCCCTTTCTCGGCTGAACGCTTTGCCTCAGCCAAAAATAAATTCTGCGCCGATTGCTAAAACGGAATTGGGAGTTGAGGCTGCCTCAAAAAACGGTTTTACACACGGTTGCGCGCTCAAAAACCGATTTATGATGCCTCGAGTTTCTTACGCCGATGACCGCTTAACTCCTAGGCGGGTTTTCTTCATAAACATATAGAACTCCCTATTCCCACCGGAAATAGGATGCAAATACCATACCGCCTCGCCCTTGACACGAGGCAGCCAAGGCGCGGGGATTGGGCTCGGGCTTCGGCCGCGTTGGGTAATAGTCTGAAATCTTTGCCCTATCTAGCCGACCCGAAAAATTCGCGCGGTTAAAAATTTATTGCTTCTTGCCCGGGAGAATCCGCGAAAACACCCGATTTTTGAGACTTTTTTGTCAATATTGACGACAAATTTGTTACATAATTGTCAAAATTGACCAAGAATATGCTTATCCGGCAATTTAATTTCCGGCTATTGACTTTTGTATTTTCTTGACTAACCTAAGGTCGCAATTGGCGCGGACAAGGTGGGGAATCGGTAATTGGGAATAGGGAAATATTACTTATCCCCACCTTATCCGCATTTTTATTTCTCGTTTAGAGTTCAGCCCTCCAGTATTTTTTCGGCCTCCTCGCGGTAAGCATTCATCACATAGGACAGACCGCTGACTTTGGCGGCTTCCTCGGACAAGGCGAAGACATCGTCCCGGGTGATGGTTGAGACCTTGAAGTTTCGAGAGCCCGCCATCAGTTGCTGCAAGCCGACCTTGAGCCGGTCGGAGAAGGTGTAGAGCGCGATGGCGCCCATGGGCATGACTTTCATGCGGTCGCCGTATTTTTTGGCCAGGGTTTCATAGGTGATGAAAATCTGGTCCGCGCTTTCGCCGTATTGGCTGATGGTTTTGGGCAGCTTGCGCTCTTCCAGCCAGACGCCGATGTTCTTGCCCACGAATCCCGGGATCATCAAGGCGCGGCCCATGCACACGGCCTTGAAATAGGGCGCGCCCATGGCCAGCACCTTGAAAATATGGTCCTCCGTGCTGAACCCGCCGGCCATGGCCAGGTCGGGCACCGCGATCCTTCTCTTGCGCAGCTTTTCCGCGAACTCGTAGGTCAGGGCCTGGAGATAAAAAGTCGGAACGCCCCATTCGCACATCATGCGCCAGGGGCTCATGCCGGTCCCGCCCGGGGCGCCGTCAATGGTGATCAGGTCCAGCTTGGCCTTGGCCCCCCATTTAAGCGCCGCGGCCAGTTCCGGCAGGCCATAGGCCCCGGTCTTCAAGGTCACCCGTTTGGCCCCCAGTTTCCGCAATCTTTCCACTTCCTTGTAAAAGCCTTCCTCTTCGATGAAACCCAGCCGGCTGTGCCTTTCAAACTCGCGGATCGAATGATGCTTGTAGCCCTCGATGCTGTCCGCAGCCTCCGGATCGGGCGTCACAATGTAGCCCCGCTTCTTCAACTCCTGCGCTCGGGCCAAGTCCCGAACCTTGATCTCGCCGCCGATGCATTTGGCCCCTT
>CAIUDS010000184.1 GCA_903897985.1 uncultured delta proteobacterium | reverse complement strand
CATGTTTCCCGCTCTGCTCTTCATCTCTTTCCGCCTCGCCCCCAAATTGCGCGGCGCTGAGCCCGCTGTTTCTCTAGCTTCAGATTCTATAGTTTAAAACAAATTGGAGCAAGTATCTTAGTAGCAAGATACTAAGATACTTGCTCCGGTTTGTCAGCAGGTTTGAGACCCGGGCATTGAGGGTTGGCGATAAAAGGCGCCGCACTTTGGACATTGACTTGCGAAAGCCGAATTGCGCGGTAAAATCGTTCGCGGAGTTTGGCAAAGCGCAAAAAAATCAGTCCGAACCTGTGAGGAGGTTTGCAATGAAAGCGCCGGTTAACATTGGGATCATCGGAGTTGGGAGAATCGGGAAGATTCATGCGGAGAACATTGTTTCGTCCATGCCCCAGGGCCGGCTCAAAGCGGTCGCGGATGTGAATTTGACGCCGGAAATCGAAGCCTGGGCGAAGAACCTGGGCGTGGCATCCATCGAGAAGGATCCCGCCGCCCTCCTCGCCGACAAAAATATTCAGGCAATTCTTATTTGCTCTTCAACCGACACCCACGCGGACTTCGTGGTGGCGGCGGCCAAGGCCGGCAAGCATATTTTCTGCGAAAAGCCGGTGGACCTGACGGTGGCCAAGGTGGCCGCGGCGCTCGCCGCGGTGAAGAAGGCCGGGGTCAAGCTACAGGTGGGCTTCAATAGGCGCTTCGACCATAACTTCCGCCGCGTGCGCGAGCATGTCGAGTCCGGCGCCATCGGCGCGCTCCAGTTGGTCAAGATCAGCTCGCGCGACCCGGCCCCGCCGCCCGCCAAATACAGCGCGGTTTCGGGCGGGATCTTCCTCGACATGACCATCCACGATTTTGATATGGTCCGGTTCCAGTCAGGGAGCGAGGTTTTAGAAGTCTATGCCGCGGGCGCGGTTCTCATTGACGAGGCGATTGGCAAAGCCGGGGATGTGGACACGGCCATCGTCACGATGCGGCTCGCAAATGGCGCCTTGGCCGTGATTGACAACTCGCGCAAGGCCGCCTACGGCTACGACCAGCGCGTCGAGGTTTTCGGTTCCAAGGGCGCGGCCGCGGCCGAGAACGACGCGCCCAGCACGGTCAAGCTCTCAACCGAGACCTGCGTTATGGCAGAGAAGCCGCTCTACTTCTTCCTCGAGCGCTACAAGGACTCCTTTGTCGTGGAAATGCGCGCGTTCCTCGCGGCGGTGGTGAAAGGAAAGCCAACCCTGGTCACTGGCGAGGATGGGCTTCAGGACCTCCGCGTGGGCCTGGCCGCGAAGCTGTCCCTCGCGGAAAAGCGCCCAGTCAAGCTCTCGGAGATTCCCAGCAAGTAATGACCTGATCTTCAAACCACCGGGACCCGCGATCGTCGAGTAGATTGAGCAGGCGGTTTCCGTTTCATCCGTGGATTCGTCCGCCGCCATTCGCTATTCCCGCGAAGCGGGAGGCAGCAAGACCGTTTGCATCATTCGACCGGACAGGTCCCATGCTTACCAGAGGCGGCGCCGGGCGAAAGCGCGGCCAGAGCCGATTTTCAGATACCTCTCAAACTCCAAAGCCTTCTTCTCATCCTCAAACCAAACCGCTACCATTACTTTCCATGGTTTAAACTTGGCGGTGTGTATGGATTTGCCGGAATTATGTTCGGACAATCTATGCCTGAGATTTTTAGTGGAGCCGATGTAGCGCTGATTCGGGCAATTAACGCTCTGGAGCAGATAAACATACATCGTTATAATTTTACCTGCCCTACTCCGTCCCGCCAAGCGGGACTACGAAGGGCATTCTTCGCTCAGATCCGATGAAAGTTGCGCTTTGAAAAATGGCCTGCCATTCGTAGCTCAAGAATTTGCGAGGCAAATTCGCAGAGCGAAGAATGGTGGTCCCAGCGGGATTCGAACCCGCGTTACCGGATTGAGAGCCCGGTGTCCTAACCCCTAGACGATGGGACCGGCCTAACGCAGAGCAGATTACAAATTACAGATTTCATAACAAACATGGCTCAGGGCCAGGGACTCGAACCCCGACTGCCGAGTCCAGAGCCCGGTGTCCTGCCAATTAGACGAGCCCTGAAGCCAAACTCTGATTATATTGTCCGAATCCTTTTTGTCAAGAATCCGAAAGCGCCGAATGACCCCGGGCGCGCGCTACTGCATTACCGATACCATGGCCTCCGGGGGCAAAGCGACGATTTGGTTCAAGGCCCCCGGCGCGGGCGCGGCTGTGATCAAGGCCGCGGTCCCGATGGTTATGCGCCCCGTTTTATTCAAAGAGGGGACTCAAGCGGCATGGTTTGCGGCTATTGGTTTTGGCCGGAGGGCCCTTTGCCGTGCCCCATCAGCTTGAGCAATGACGGGAGCACAATCAACACCAGCGGCATCTGCACGACCAGACCCGAAATGATCGCGATCGCGAGCGGCTTCTGCATTTCCGAGCCGCGGCCGAGGGCGAGGGCCAGGGGCAAAAGCGCGAGGATGGTCGCGAAGGTGGTCATGGCGATCGGCCGCATCCGGTTGATGCCGGCCGAGATCAGCCGGTGGTCAACCATGGTGTCCCGGCCGAGATCGTGGTATTCCGAGTAATAAAAAATCGCGACTTCGGTGACAATGCCGATCACCATGGTCATGCCCATCATGGCGGTGATGTTCAATTCGGTGCCGGTGATCCAGAGGCCGATGAACACGGTGGCCGCGGCCAGCAGGGTCGTGATCATCATCGCGATCGCCACCCGGAAGCTTTCGTAGAGATAGAGCAGGAGCACGAACACCAGCACCACCGCGAACGCGAACACCGCGATCAGGCCGCGGAAGGCGATGCGCTGCTGCTCGTAAAGCCCGCCCAGGGTGTAATAGAGTTCGTTGGGCAGGAACCCGGTCCGGTTGAGGACCGTTTTTACTTCGCGGATGGTCGAGCCGAGGTCGCGGCCGCTGATCCGGCCGGTGACCGCCACCATCCGTTTGAGGTTGTCGCGCGTGATCTGGGGCTGGCCGGTGACCGGCTCGACCCGCGCCACGCGCTTGACCGGGAACACATGGCCGTCGGGCGCCTTGATCAGCAGCCGGCCGATGTCCGCGGTCCGTTGCCGTTCCTCATGCGGAATCCATACCCGCAGACCGACCATTTTCGGCCCGCGCTGAATCTCGGTGGTGACGATGCCGGAGAGGTAATTTTCGAGGATGCCGGTGATGGATTCCGGGTCCATGCCCTCGAGCGCGGCCTTCGCGCGGTCCACCCGGATATTGAGGGCGTCGCCGGCCAGCACGATCCCGCTCTTCACATCCACCACCCCCGGGATCCGCTCGATCGCCGAGGCCACCCGCGGGGCCTGCTCGTCCAGGAGCTTGCCGTTATCGGAAAATAATTTTATCTCGATCGGCTGCGGCACCGCGGTGAGGTCCCCGATCAAATCCTCCATCAACTGCGGCATCTCGATCTCGAGCCCGGGCACGGTCCGCTCGATCCGACCGCGCATGTCATCCATCACTTCTTCGATCCCGCGGCGGCGCCCGCGTTTGAGCCGGATGAAAAAGTCGCCTTCGTTGGCCTCGGTGATCCCGCCGCCCAGTTGCAGCCCGGTGCGTCGGGAATAGGTTTCGGCTTCCGGCGTGGCCCGGATGATCCCTTCCACCTGACGCAGGAGCCGGTCGGTCTCTGCCAGCGAGGCCCCGGGCGCGGCGACATAATCAAGGATAAAGCCGCCCTCGTCCATCTTGGGCATGAAGCCGGAGCCGACGCGGGTGTAAGCGAGAAACCCGAGCGCGAGCAGGGGGATGATGGCGACCAGGATCAGGCCGGGCCGGGGCAAAAGCCTATGCAAAAGCCGGGTGTATTGGGCATGCAGGAAGTTGGTGAAACGGCGCGGGGCCTTGGCCTCGGTGTCTTTGTGGCTGAGGATGCGCAGCGCGGTGAGCGGCACCACCAATAAGGCCACGAAGAAGGAGATGATCAGGCTGGCGGAAATGGTGAGCGAGAGGGCCTTGAAAAAGGACCCGGTCACTCCCGAGAGAAAGGCGAGCGGGGCGAAGATGATGATGGTGGAAAGGGAGGACCCGGCGAGGGGCCGGGAGAATTCCCGGACCGCCTGGAGCACCCGCTCGTGGTAATGGCCGGTGGCGGTGCTGAGCCGGCGGCTGATGTGCTCGATCATGACGATGGAGTCGTCAATGATCAGCCCGACCGCGGCGGCCATGCCCCCGAGGGTCATGATGTTGAAGCTCATGTGCAGGAGCGAAAGCAGGAGCACGGTCGAGGCGAGCACCATGGGCACGGTGATGATGGCGATCACGGTCACTTTGAGGTTGCGCAGGAACAGGAGCAGGATGACCGCGGCGAGAAACACGCCCACGATCACCACATCGCGCACGCTGTAGGCCGAGGCCAGGATCAGTTCGCTCTGGTCATACCAGTTGGCCACGCGCACATCCGGGGGCAGGATCTTTTTAAGTTCTTCCAGCTTGGCGGAAATCTCGCGCGCAATCGAGACGGTGTTGCCGTCCGGCTGCTGCATGACCTGGAAAATGACCGCGTCGCGCCCGTCCGCGGTGACCCGGTGCCAATGCGGGGCCACGCCCCGGCTGACCGTTGCCACATCCTCGATCAAGACCAGGCCGTTCCTGCCCGAGCGGAGCACGGTTTTTTCGATCTGGCCGGCGTCCTGGAACTGGGTATCCGAGACCGCCAGGTAAAGTTTGTCATTATCCTCCAGCCGGCCGACTGCGGTGACCACATTGGCCGCGGAAACCTCCCGGGCCACATCGTCCAGACTCAGGCCGAACGAGCTGAGCTTGGCCGGGTCCACGGTAATCTGGTATTCCTCGATGCCGCCGCCCAGCACCTCGATCTTGGCCACGCCCGCAACCGCGGTGAGCACCGGCCGGATCTGGTAGTAGGCGATGTCGCGGAGTTCGGTGAGCGAGCGGGTGTCCGAGACCAGCGAGTAGCCGAGCGCGGGGAACACGGTGGGGTCCATCCGCCGGACCTCGAAGGTGGTTCCCGGCGGCAGGTTGACCAGGACTTTATTGACTTCCGATTCGACCTGGAGCATGGCGGAAATCATGTCCAGGCCCCACCGGAAATTGATCGAGATATCCGCGGCGCCCCGGCTGGTATTGGACCGCACGCTCTGAACCCCGGGCACCGACCGGACCGCTTCCTCGATCGGAAGCGTAACCTCGACCACCATCCGCTCCGCGGGCCGGTCGCCCGCGTCCAGGTTGATCACCACCCGCGGGAAATCCACGCGCGGGAACAGGCTCACCGGCAGGCTGAAGCTGCTCACTGCGCCGGCCACCGCGAAGGCCAGGAGCAGGAAGGTGATGGAGCGGTTGTGCTTTTGGATCCACTTGCCAAAGTTCATTTGGCCGGCTCCACCTCGACTTCCATGCCATCTTCCAACTCGGCGTTGCCGACGACCACCACCTGCTGCCCTTCTTTCAAGCCTTCCGCGGCCACCTGGACTTCACGGTCATTTTGCAGGCCGATCTTGACGATGCGCTTTTGCGCCCGGCGGTTCTCGACGGTGAACAGGACATATTCGCCTTCGACCGGAAGCACCGCGGATCGCGGCGCCACCAGTCCGGTGGCGGAAGCAATGGGGATCACCGCCCGGACATAGGAGTTGAGCAGGAGCCGAGAACCGGCCGGCGGCTCGACCAGGACATTCACCAGCCGGGTGCTCGGATCGAGTTGGCGGCCGATCATCGTGATGCGGCCCGCGAGCGGCCCGGCCTCCACGGCGTTGATCGGAAAGAGGGAAACGGTTTCCCCCGGCTGCAAATAATCTTTTCCCTCGTCTTCCACCCCGAGCCGGACATTGAACCGGTTTTCCCTTACCAATTCGAGGAGCGGCATTCCCGCGGGCACCACCTGTCCGGTCTGCGCGTCCATCCGGCTGACCACCCCCGCGGCCGGGCTGGTGATCGCGGTGCGGGTAAGGATGCCGCGCGCCTCCAGGTTTTGCACCCGCAGCCCCGCGTCCCGCGCGCGCTGCTCGGCCGAGTTGACATCTTCGCGGGTGGCCAGCTTGAGTTCAAAACGCTCCTTGACCAGCGCCAGGTCCTTGGCCGCGGATTGGTAATCATTTTTGGCCTGGCTGTATTCGAGCGCGGCGTCCGGCCCCGGCTCGATTTCGATCAAGTCCGCCCCCAACTTGACCACCTGTCCCTCGGCTGCCACCACCTTCCGGACTCGGCACTCATAGGGGACGCTCAAGACCTCCGCAGCTCCCGGAGCCGCAACCACCGGTCCGTAGGCGACCAGTTCCTCCCGGATTTGTTTCTTTTCCAGCAACGCGACTTTGACCTTGGCCACCGGCTTCACTTCCGCTTCCGATTCTTCTCCGGAGGGAGCCGCGGTCCCGCTCTTCTCAGCGCGACCGTACCAGTACCCAAAGCCCGCGCTCAACAAAACGACCGCCACCACCCCCGCCGCCAAAACTATGGTTCTCGGTTTCATTCCTGGGCCTTCTCCTGCGGAGCCGATCCCGTGGAAGGCGCCGCGGATTCGATCTGATAAATCCCCGTCTCCAGCTCGAGCGCGATGCGCGCTTCGGCCAGTTCCTGCTTGAGCGAAAGGATTTCGATCTGTTTCTGGTTCAGTTCGTTCCAGGCCGCGTAATAGCTAAGAACATCCACGTCGCCGGTCGCGCTCTGAGTCCGATAAGCATCCACCAGCTTCTCCAGATTCGGGACCGATTCCTCCCCAGCCCGGATCTGGCCGTTAAGCGACTCGATCCCGGCGCGAAGTTTGCCGATGTCGGAATAGGCCGTGGCCACCCGGTCGGTGTATTCGTCGAACAGCTCTTGGCGGGTCGCTTTTTGCAGCGCGACCTGGCCCTGGTTGCGGTCAAAGATCGGCAGCGCGATGCTCACGCCGAAGCCGGTGGTGACCACATTTCCGGTATCCCGGGCATGGATGAGACCGACCGAGATTTTGGGAAACTGGTCCAGGATCGCGGCGCGGAGCGAGGCCTCCTGGGCGTCGTATCCGCGGTGGAGCGCCAGCAGGTCCAGCCGGCGCGATTCGAGGTCCGAGCTCAGGATTTCCTGAGCCGGCGGCGTGAAGCTCGAAGGCAGTTCCGTTTCCGGCCGCAGTTTGATCTGCTTTTCCGGAGGCTGACCAAGCAGATAGTTCAAGTCCAGCCGCTCCTGTTCCGACTGCTTCTGCAGATCGAGGAAAACGGCATGAACCTGGTCGCGGGCCGAGGCCGCGGCGGCCAAATCCAGCCGGGTCAAGAGTCCGCGGTCAACCGCCTTGCGGACTACCTCCAAGTTTTCCGAGAGCAGCCGGTCCGATTCCGCGGCCAGTTCCTTTTCGCGCCGGAGCGCGATCAAGCGATAAACAGAGGCCTTGGCGCCTTCGGCCACCTGCCACTCCTGCCAGGCGATATAGAGGTCTATCTCCGCGGCGCTCGATTTCGCCGATTGGTTGCGCGCGGAGTAGCTGATCAGTTCGCTGAGGTCCCAGTCCAAGCCCAGGCCGTAGGCGTCAACCGTGCCCTGAGTGGTCCCGCCGGTGGGAAATTCCAGGCCGGCCGAGAGCACCGGGTTGGGCAGGAGCTGGGCTTGCAACAACTCGGCCTGGGCAATACCCCGCTGATCCCGCAAAGCCCGCAGCCCGGGGTTCGTAAGCACGGCAAGCACCGCGGCCTCGTCCGGCGAAAGCCCCTTGGTCTCGTCGAAAGCGACCGGCTTGAGCAGGGGATGCTTGATGTTCGCGGCCTTGACGCGCAACTCTTCCGCAGAGGGAGGCGCGAGCGCCTTCTGCACGGACTCCGGCGTGAGCGGCTTCTTGTGATACACCTCGCAGCCACATGCCAGGACCGCTATCAATACAATTATGCCCGGATACTTACCCGGCATTCCCACCGCCTTTCGATCCATATCATCATCCTGTTTTCAGGAATTAACAACCGAGAAGCTCTGGCCGGTGAATATCCATTTTCAACGGCAAGCCTCCCGCCGCAGTCGCCGTGCTTCTTAGACAACAATCCCGTTGCGTTGGGTGCGCTTTTTCTTTTGGGGCGGTACGGGGAAGAAAGCGGACTCGACCTGTTTATTCCAGCTTGTACTTTTTCGTCTTGTAGTAAAGCGCGGAGCGGCTGATGCCGAGCTTGCGCGCGGCCAGGCTGAAATTGTCGCGGCATTCATCCAGGGTCTGCTTGATCAGTCTGGTCTCGACCTGCTCCATCACGAGGTCCCGGGCCTGCTTGAGGGTCATGCCCTCGCCCGCGATTTTTTCGGACAGCTGGGCCGATGAGACTTTGTCCATCACCTCGGGCGGCAGGGTCTCCGGGGTGAGCACGGCGCCGGTGGTGAGGAGCACGGAATGCTCGATGATGTTCTCGAGCTCGCGGATGTTTCCCGGGAAGTCATAGTGCTGGAGGATTTTGAGAAACTCGGGGCTGACGCCGGCGATCGTGTGGCCGGTGGCCTTGTGGAGCCGGGCCAGGATATGGTTGATCAGGAGGGGGAGGTCTTCGCGGTGCTCGCGCAAGGGAGGAACGCTGATGGGCAACACGCTGAGCCGGTAATAAAGGTCCTGCCGGAAGGTTCGGTCTTCCACCATCTGCCGGAGATGCCGGTTGGTGGCCGCGATCACCCGGACATCCACCGCGAGGGGCTTGGTCGAGCCCACGCGCGTCACCTGGCCCTCCTGGAGGATGCGCAGGATTTTGGCCTGGAGGCTCTGGTCCAATTCGCCGATCTCATCGAGAAAAACCACGCCCCCGTCGGCATCCTCGAAAAACCCCGCGCGGTTTTCCTGCGCGTCGGTGAACGCGCCTTTGACATATCCGAAGAATTGGCTTTCGAGCAGGGTGTCGGGGATGGCCGCGCAGTTGACGATGATGAGCGGTTTGCTGGAGCGGTCGCTGCATTGGTGGATCAGGCGGGCGACCATTTCCTTGCCGGTGCCGGTCTCGCCGCTAATCAGGACGGTGCTTTTAACCCGAGCCACCCGCTCGATCATGTGCTTGACTTCCGAGATCGCCGAGGAATTTCCCACCAGATCGAACTCGAGGGCCTTCAGGGCTTTCTTGTCCGCGGATGCCCTGAACACCTCGCTCCGCTCAAGCGCGCGGCGCACCACCATGCCCAGTTGTTCCAGGTCAAAGGGTTTTTGGAGAAAATCGTCCGCGCCCAGTTTCATGGCCTGGATCGCGGTGTCCACCGAGCCGTAGGCCGTGATCACCACCACGGAGGTCGCCGGGATTTTCCACTTGACCTCTTTCAGAACCTCGATCCCGCTCAGGCCGGGCAGCTTGAGGTCCAACAGCATCAAATCAAATGAATCCTTCCCAATCAACTCCAAAGCCTCTTCGCCGCTCTTGCCCGTGGTAATGTCGCAGTCGAGCTTGGATAACAGCCGAGTCAAGATTTTCAGAATCTGGGGCTCGTCATCAACAATTAATATTTTACCTTTTCTCATGCCCTGCCCTTTCCAAACTTCTTAATAGTATAACAACCTATTCCATTAGCGCCACCATATTTTGCGCCCGCAAACCATGCTTGTCAAGTGACATTTATTGTTTAGTAGTATCAGGCAAGAATATTGCTTATCATCATAAAGCCGGCCGCTTCCCGCTTCTGCTCACGACTTCAGATTGCCGCGGCGGTCGAAGCGCAAGAGCCTTGGTTTGGACAACAACTTCAGCCGGGTCCGGGCCTGCGCGACCAGGTTCCGAGTGATCCAGAATTCCCCCAACTGAAGCGTATTCCGGATCCGGCACAGGCGCACTTGCGCGGGGTCCGCGCGCCAGCAGGTCTGGAGCGCGGCCTCGAGCGCGGCGCGGTCCGAGTCGAACCAGGCCGGAATCCGGACGCGCTCGACAAAGGTCGAAGCGAGCGCGTTTTCGCGCATGGCGTTCCAGTCCAGTTTAGCCATCACCCTTTTGGTGGTGATGTCCGCGAGTCCGATGCCGTAGGCCGAGCCCGCGGTTTTCGCGGAGAGGTCGAGGACCACGATGCGTTTGATGCGCGGCTCGATCGGCTCGGGCATTCCGCGCAAATCCAGCCGGCCGATCACATTGGTGTCCATGCCGGTGCCGCTGATGTTCTTGCCGAGCTCGTCCACCACCAGCACCTCCAACTCCGCGAACGGCAGCCGGGGCAAAAGCTTCCAGGCTCGTTTCAACAGTTCCGGTTCCCGCCCCAAGATCTCTTTCCCCGCCATCACTTCCAGGTCGGCAATCTTATCCTGATAACTTTCCAGCAGCGCCACTCCCAACAATACCGGCAGCTTTTGGAGCAGGTATGCGGCCGCCCGCGGGATCAGGTCCGCCAACGGTCCCGGGCCGGACCGGTGCATTTCCTCCGCGCCTTGGCGCTTGGCCAAACCGATGGCGAGCATCTTGACCAGGCCGGACTCGTATTTGCCGTGGAAACTGGTGTGGGGCTTGATCCGGTTGAGCAGGATGAGATGATCGGCCGAGAGCGCGAACTTGTCGGTGAAAATCCGGGCGCCTCGAATCTCGCCAATTTGCACGGCTTCGATCTCGGACCGAACCGGACATCCCAGGGCGCTTTCGCTGAGGCCCAGCTCGGCCAGCACTTTTTTCTGGCCCGCGCTGGTGGACGCGCCATGCGAGCCCATGGCCGGGATGATGAAGGGCTTGCAGCCCTGGCCCTTGACCCAATCCACTATCGTCCTGACCAACTCGGCGCCTTTGAAAATTCCCCGACTCCCGATCGCGATCCCGACTTTCTTCCCGGGCTTGACCTTGCCTGAAAAAGCCGTCAGCTTTTTCTCAAGCGCCGAAACCGGGTCGCCCAGTTCCGGGCATTCCAACTCCTGGCGAACCTTGATTAATTCGGGAATCATCTGATACTTTTATAACACCGGTTTCGGATTGGGGCAATTACCGCTCCCGGTTTTTGAGGAGAATAATGGGCTTGCCCTGCCGGGCTTGCTGGATCAGAAAAATATTGTAGAGCAATTGGAGATTGCACCCGGCGCAGTAATCGGCTTCGGGGGAAAGTTTGCCCTGCGCCAGATGATGCTGCACCCTGCCCTTTTGATCCCAGAGATACTTTTGCGGGAAAGCCAGGTCGCGCTCGGCTTTTTGTAGAAATTCATTCTCCTTGAACCCGCCCGCTTCATAAAGCAGAAGATAGGCATAGACCATGTAGTTAAGGCCGGAAAGCGGCATATAGTCCTGGTTATAAAGCGGAT
>CAIUDS010000183.1 GCA_903897985.1 uncultured delta proteobacterium | reverse complement strand
GGGCTTGCGTCAGGCCAAATTGTCCTACCAGCCCGAACGCATGATCCAAAAGTTCCGGATCAAATTAGCCTGACGCTTTTGAGCCCAGGTATTTGGAAACCGTTTCGAAAAACTCCTCGGCCTTTTTCAGGATTTCTTCGGTCTCTTCTTTGCTTAAAAACGATCCCGCCTCATATTCGGACAACTGTCTTTTCTCAAAAGCCTGGGTCAAGGCTTTGCTGAATTTCTTCGAGAAAAGGCCGGTCTTGACAAAATGCTCCCCAAAAGCTGAAATCACTCCTTGATGCTTTGAATAGGAAAGATTCCTGGTCAGGAGGACCGCTTCCGCCAAATAGAACATCGCATAGTATGACCTGGAAATGGAAGAAGCATAATCGCCATCCTCCAATAAAAGCCGCGCGGATTTCAGGTATCGCCGGGAGCGTTTCCGGTATTGTTCGATTTCGTTCATAAGGCAAGGCCTTCGTTGCGGATATTGTTCAGGAGCGGGTTATATCTTTTCTGAAAATCCCGCTCGGAAATTGGATAAACCGAGAGCAGTACCTGGTGCTCCAGATTTAAATCCACCAGCAGGTCCAAGAGCCGGTCAATCTCCTTGCCCGGATTGACTTTGCCCTTGAGCACCACGGCCAGGTCAACATCGGATTCCGCGCTTTCGCTCCCCCGCGCATAAGATCCGAAAAGCACAACCCCGGCGAGCTTCTTGCCATAAATGACTTCGAGCTTCCTTCTAAATTTGTTTACCGCTCTTTGAACGACGGCTTGTTGGTTTTTCTTCACCTGTTCACCTTTTCAATATTATATCCGCTAAAAATATTTTCCGCATCCTTGGGATCACGGGTATTCGACAATACCGACCTCGCCCAGTTCAAGGCTGTCGCCCCACGGCCACACCACAATTGCCAACTCGTTCCTGCCCTTGGGATTGAGCAGGTCCGGCGGCAGGTAGAAAACTTTCTGCGGCCCCACCGAGTCCCAGTATCTCCCGACCAGCCAGCCGTTGATGTAGATATTGGCCTTGCCCGAGCAATGGCTCAGCTTCACGCCGACGCCGGGCTGTTCCAGCGCCGGAAGGTTGAGGCTAAATTCCGAAAGATAAATCCCCAGGCCGGCGGGACACGACTGCTTGTGCGGCAAAGTAATCGAATCGCGGGCAGGAGTGCCCGCGGCCCCAAGGGCATCAAAATCCACCTTGGGCGTCATGCCCGACTCGCCCGGTACCAGGCCCGGCTTGACCTCCAGGACCAGATCCTTCCGGTCCGACTCGAAGCTGACCAGGCCGCGCGGATTAAAACTGTCCTCCATAAAGCCCTTGTTGTGCCCCAGGCTCTCGGTCAAAAGCACCAGCAGGTTGTCATCCTTCAATAACCGCTCCGGGATTTCCACCCGGACCGTCTTGGCCAAATCCTCGCCCGCCCCGACCCGGTTGTGGAAATTGTCATAAGCCTTGAGCAACTCTCCGTTCAGATACGCGGCCCAGCAATGGCGCGCGTCAACCTTGATCCATTTCATCGCGCCTTTGAACTTCGCCCGGTACCAGGCATACCCATAATAAAATTTCAGCGCGTCCAAGTCGGTTCCGCCCGTGATTTTCTTCCAGCCCGGATCATCCGCTTTGAACGGCTTGTCGTAAATCTGTAATCTGTAATTCATGTCCTCCGTAGCCTTGGCGAAGGAGGATGTAATCTGTAATGGTTTCGGCATCTGCACCATCGGCTCCGCCTTGTTGTCATTGTAAGTCCCATAGCGATCAACTTGTTTGCCATTTTTATCCAGCACGAAAATCTCCATGCCCGGCCAGGCAACCTCAAACGCCCCGAACTCGTTCTTGAAGACATAGTCTTTTCCGGAAAGATTGCGGGCAAATATAAACACTGTGCCGTCCGGCGCTTTCCGCGCCTTGCAGAAAAGGCGGCCGCCTTCTTCTTCGGTTTGCGCCGCATTCTCGGCCAGGAGCAGGTCCTCCTCATGGCTCTTCACAAATTCGCTGAACCTCTGACACGGATAGCCGCGCTCCGAAATCCTGCCCGCCTCGGTCAAAGGCGCGCCGTAATCATACGAGGTGTAATCGTCCGGATCCGCAATGTATCCCCAGTTGGTGCCGCCCGCGGCCATGTAGATATTGAGGATGCCCATGCCCTGGGCCAGACATGATTTCAAAGTCAGGTCCATCGCGAGCGGGCCGAGGAACTTGCGGATGTAATCAAAGCCGTAACCGCCCCAGAGATCGTACCAGCCGCCCTGAATCTCCGCGCCGTAAAGCGGACAATTCATCTTGAGCGCCTCGAGCCCCTGCTCGAACACATCCACCCCGGCGAACGGGTTCCGCTTCTTCCAGTCGCCGACCATGTTGGTGATCGGGTAGTTGTCTATGGCCGGGATGTCCACATCCACATATCTCTTGGCGGCCTCGCCCACATCGTTGTGGAAAATCGGACTCTTGCACCCGAGGCTGCGCGCCAGTTCATATAGCTCCTTCATATACTGGTTGTGTTCCGCATACCCCGGGCTCTTGAGCGCCTGAGTTTCGCTCCCGGCATAGATCATTTTCGCCGCCGGATTGCTCGAGATGCGCATGAACACATCCTGCCCGAACGCGTCCTGGACCGCGCCCTGGAGCTGCGCCACCGCGCCGCGCGGAGTGAAGTGCAGGCCGTATTCGTTCTCGACCTGGAGCAGGACCAGGTTCTTGCGGTTCACGATTTTCGGAAGCAGTTGCTCATACCATTCCTTCACATATTTCATATATTCCGGGTCATAGACGAACTTGCGGTCCTTGCGGCAGCGCAGCGCCAGGTTCCGCTTTGCCAGCAGCCAGCCGGGAAATCCGCCGCCGTCAACCTCTGCGCAAATATACGGACCCGGCCGCGCCACCAGGCGCATCCCCTCGGCCTCCACCATGTCCATGAACAAATCAATGTCGCGCGAGCCCTTGAAATTGTATTCGCCCTCGGCCGGGCTGTGATAGCCCCAGTAGTAGTAAACATCCACCGCGTTGTAGCCGATCTCCTTCAGCTTCCTGATCCGGCTCTCCCATTGCTTGGGAGATGGCAGCCGGAAATAATGGACCGAGCCGGAGAAGATGAACTCGCGCTTGCCCGCGATCATCATGCTGCGCCGGTCAAAGTCAATGCCGTTGGCAAAGTTGTGGGGCAGGCTTCCAGCCTGCAAATCCGCGGACCACAGCGGCCTTATGCTCGCGCCCAAGCCCATCATTCCCAAAACCGAGATAAAATCCCTTCGTTCCATCTTCTCCTCCTATTCGTGATGCGAACACTCATTGTCCGCAGGCCTTTAAAAATCCTTCCTCATTATAGATTGGAAAAACACCGGCGGGCAACTCCGAGGGCTCGCGGGGGCGAGATCGTTGCGCTCCCTGGTGCGAAAAATCAATTTTGGGTATAATGTCCCCGGAGGCAAACATGGACAAAAAGTTCGAAGGCATATATTCGATCCTGCCCACGCCCATGAAGGAAGACCAGTCGCTGGACCTGGCCGGCATGGAGGCCGTGATCGAGCACAACCTCAAGCACGGCGTCAACGGGATCGTGGTTTTGGGCAGCAACGGCGAGTTCCCCTACCTGTCGTTCGAGGAAAAAAAATCGGTGATGGAAGTCTCGGCCAAGGCGGTTGCCAAGCGGGTGCCGCTCATCATCGGCGCGAGCGCCATGTTCACGCGGGAAGTGGTCGAGCTGGCCAAGCTGGCGCTTCTAAACCAGGCCGACGGAATCCTGAGCGTGCTCCCCAGCTACTACCCGCTCAGTTTCCCGGACATCCTGGCCCATTACAAGACCATCAGCGAGACCGTGAAGGTCCCGGTTTTTTACTACCATTTCCCGGAGGCGAGCGGGACCTACATCAAGCCCGAGGAGTTCGTGGAAATTCTGAAACTGCCCGGGGTGCCCGGGGCCAAGAACTCCTACATCGCCATAAGTTTCATCAAGAGGCTGATGTCCAAATCGCGCGGCCTGGGCAAGGCGGTTTTCACCGGCGCCGAGTTCAACCTCAAGAAAACCCTGGAAATGGGAGGGGCCGGCTCCATGGGCCCGCTCGCGAACATCTGGCCGGAAAAATTGCGGGAGATTTTTCAGGCCACGCGCAACGGCAAGATGTCCGAAGCGGCCAAGGCCCAGCGCGACATTTTCTGCCTGATGCCGATCATGGCGGGTCCGGGTTTGCCCCCGGGCCTGGCGCAGACTTTGTTCCGGGTGGTCTCGCGGCCGGCGTTCAACTGGTATTACAAGGCCAGCCCGAACCTCGCGCTGTTAAAGGAAGGCCTGCGCCAGCTGGGCGTGCCCATCACCGCCACGGTGCGCTCGCCGCTCCCGCAGTTGACCAAGAAGGACCAGGAGATGGTGGCGAAGGCGCTCACGCGGATGAAGGATTTGAGTCGGGACTAAAGTTTCTCGCGCCGCGTTGAAGGCCGGCAATTCTATGATAGATTAAGTGGTGATGAAGTTGTTGAAAGTCGCGGCGTTGATCCTGGCCGGATTAATTGCGGCAAGCGTCCACGGCCAAAGCCGTCCGAACCTGATTTTGATCTCGGTGGACACGCTACGGCAGGACCATTTGAGCATCTACGGCTACCGCCGGAACACCTCGCCCAATATAGACCGTCTGCTCCGGAGCGGGACCTGGTTCACCAACGCCGACTCTAATGTCCCGCTCACCAGCCCCAGCTTCGCCTCGATGATGACCAGCCGCTACCCGCATGAGACCGGGTCCACCCGCAACGGTATCCCCATGCTCGAGGGCATGGAAACCCTCGCCCTGGTCCTGCAAAAAAACGGCTACACCTCCGCGGCGTTCCTCTCCAACTGGCCGCTGAAGGATCACATTTCCAACCTGGCCCGGGGCTTTGAACTTTACGATGACAATTTTTTCGAGAAGCGCTGGGTGTTTTTCAACGACGAGCGCGACGCCAAGGATGTGACCGCGCTGGCCTCGGCCTGGCTGGAAAAAGGCCCGAAGCCTCCGTTCTTTTTGTGGGCGCATTATTCCGACCCGCATTCGCCATACCTTTTCCACCCGGGTTTCGTGTTCCATGAACCGGACAAGCCCGATACCGACCTCCAGCGCCAGATTGACGCGTATGACAGCGAGATTGCTTATGCGGATAATTCGATCGGGATCCTGCTCGACAAGATCCATGAACTGGGCCTGGACCAGAACTCCCTGATCGTGTTCCTGGCCGACCACGGCGAGAGCCTGGGCGAGCACGCCTATGTGGGTCATGGCCGGAACCTTTACCAGGAATCCATGCGGGTGCCGTTCGGGCTGTCCGGCCCGGGCATTCCCCGTGGCCAAAAGATTGGCAACCAGGTCGAGCTTTTGGATTTTGCGCCCACCGCGTTGGGCGGTTTGGGGATTCCCGCGGGCAAGACGATGCGCGGAAGGGACCTGCTGCCTCAACTCAAGGGCGAAGCAGCCTGGCCTCAACATTTCCTGGTTTATTTCGAGACCTATCCGGGAGCGGTCCTCGGGGAAGGCGCGGGAAAAATCGTTAATTTGAAAAAGCCGATCTGGCTCGGGATGAAGCTGGACGAACTGACCGTGCTCTATTCGGTGTCCGGCTCGCGCTGGGAGATGCACAACCTCGCAACCGATCCGAAGGAACTGAAAAATCTGGCGGACCCGGCGAACTCGAATTTCATCCGCTATTCCGACCACCTGCTCAAGTGGTATAAGTCCTGGGAACAGTCCATCGCCCTGGGCCGGACTGACGCCTTGAGCGCGGAAGACAAGCAGAAGCTGGAAGCGCTCGGGTATTTGAACCAATGAATAAACGGGCCTGGTTGCCGCTGCTGGCCTTGCTGATATGCTTCTGCGCATGCAAGCATAAGGACTCCGGCAAAGGTCTGGTGGCGTCCTTGGACCTGAACGGGATCCCCGTGGAGAGTTTCATGGAGGTCATGGCTACGGATAAATCTCATCCCCTTCCTCAGGTTAAGGTCAGGAGCGATCTGGGCAAGAACCCGGAGATTTTATGCATGGGCAATGATCAGCCGGATCTTTTCGAGGTGGATTATCAGTTCCTTTCCAAAGGCATTCCTTATGCGGCGGCGCTGGACCAGCTCAAACTCAGCGCCTCGGAGGACGCCCAATTCGGCGCGATTTATTTCCAGCCCGGCAACCTTTCCGGCCATCATTATTACATCCCCTTCCATCTGTCCTGGCCCGCGGTTTTTTATGTCACCAGCCGGTTCCCGGAGGGGATTACGGAACTATCGGACTTGAGTGATCAATGCAAAGACAACCCCGGCAGCCTGGGCCTGGCTTTTGGCGACGACCGGTCGCTGGTGGAGTTCATGACTTCCGTGATCTGGGCCTTCTCGGGCGACCCCTTTGACCTGAACCAGGAAGGCACTTACAAAGCGCTCTATTTTTTAGCCGGCCTGAGCAACTGCTTGAGTCCCTACTCGGCGAATTATGACACGACCCTGCTGGCCGAGGCCCTGGCCAAGGATGAGGTCGGCATGACGTTCGGAGACCTGGATTTGGCCGCAAAGCTCGCGGACAAAGGGAAGTATCCGTTTCCGATCACGGGGGCGCCTTTTCCGGGCCGGGCCGGCCTGGCCTTTACCGGGACCTATCTCGCGGTTCACCGTAATTCCCTCCAGCCGCGAAAGGCTTACGACCTTGCCATCCAACTCGGCGGTCCGTCGGGATGCGAAAAAATAATCGAGTCCGGCATGTGGCTCTGCGGCCTGCCCTTCAAATCCGAGGTCGAGCCGATATTGGAGAACAAGGACCTCTTCCCCCCTTTCCTGCAAAGCCGCTCCCGGCTCAAGCCCGCCCCGCGGGCGCAAGACTTCCACGCCCTGGCCGAAATTTACCGCTCATTGCTCAAACGGATCGCGCTCTCGTCCGAGCGCGTGGACCTGGTCGCCCCGGATTTGGCATTGTCGCTCAAACAGCTCGAACCCTAATTGGGGTCAGATCGTCACATAACACATAACAGTTGCTTTCCGGCGCGGCCTTTGATAGAATCAAGCCATGGCCCGACCCTGGAGAATACAATATGCGGATGCGATCTATCATATCACCGCGCGGGGCAACCACCGGCAGGACATTTTTCTGGATGACCGGGACCGGGAATATTTCCTGAAACTTCTGGAGCGGGCCAGCGGCCGGTTCAACCTTGAGCTCTTCGCCTTCTGCCTGATGAGCAATCATTTTCATTTGTTCCTGCGCACGCCGGAGGCGAACCTGAGCGAGGCCATGCACTGGCTGAACACCAGCTACACCGTCTATTTCAACTGGCGGCATGAGCAGATCGGGCATCTTCTTCAGGGCCGGTTCAAGTCGGTGCTGGTGGTGGATCAAGAGCATTGGCTGCACCTGAGCATGTATCTTCATCTTAACCCGCTGCGCGCGGCGATGGTGGACGATCCGGGCAAATATTTATGGTCAAGCTATCTGGATTATACGCGCGTCCGATCCCGCTTCAAATGGCTCAAGCGCGATGAAATTCTTGGCGCCTACGGCCCTCGATTCTCCCGGCACTACCGCTATCGAAAAGAGTGTCTGTCCATGATTGGGAAAAAACCCGAATTCGCCGAACAGTTGAAAGCCGGAATAATTTTGGGCCCGCGCGAAAAACTGGCCGAGTTGATAAAAAAATACCGGCCCTCCGGCCAGGTCAAGGAAGTCGCGGAATTTTCTCTGGCCCGCCGGCGCGAAATTGACCCCGCGCAGGAGCTTAAACGCGTCGCCGAGGTTTTTGGCGTCGCGCCCGGGGATTTGCTTGGTCGGCGCAGGAATTTCCCGGCCCGGCCGGCGGCTTATTACCATCTGGTCGAACATTGCGGATTGAGCGTGACCGAAACCGCGCGGGTGATGAAGACCAACCGGACCGCGGTTTCCATGGGCATCAGCCGGTTCCGGAAGAGCTTGCGCAAGGATAAAACCCTGCAGAAGCGAACCCAATCCTTAAGTGTAATGTGACGATCTGACCCCAAATTGAGCGACGCGGGGTCTTTCCATTTGCAACTGCGCTTCAAATCGGGCATATTTTTTCTGTCAAAGGAGGATGCGCGCATGGATATCCAAAAACTTTTGAGCAGGCAGGCGATCGAGACGGAGTCGAAGATTGTCTTGCTGGTGATGGACGGTTTGGGGGGCTTGCCCGTCGGGCCGCAGTTAAAGACCGAGTTGGAGATGGGCAAGCATCCGAACCTGGACAAGCTGGCCCGGGAGGGCGCGCTGGGCCTGGCCGACCCGGTGGCGCGGGGCATCACCCCCGGTTCCGGTCCGGGCCACCTGGGGCTGTTCGGGTATGATCCGGTCCAATACCTGATCGGACGCGGCGCGCTCGAGGCCCTGGGCATAGATTTCCCGCTCAAGCCCGGCGACATCGCGATCCGGATAAATTTCTGCACAGTGGACGACTCGGGGCTGATCACGGACCGGCGCGCGGGCAGGATCGCGACCGAGGTGAACGCGAAAATCTGCGCTCAGCTCAAAAGCAAGATCAAGATCAGCGGCGCGGAATATTTTCTGGAGCCGGTCAAGGAGCACCGTGCGGTCCTGGTCTTCCGCGGCAAGGGCCTGGGCGATAAAATCGCCGACAGCGATCCGCAGGTGGTGGGCAAGGCGGCGCTGGCCATGGTCGGGGAGGACGAGGCGAGCAAAAAGACGGTGAAACTGGTGGAGGATTTCCTGGCCCAGGCTCAACCGCTTTTGAAGGATGAAAAGCCGGCCAACATGATGCTGTTCCGGGGCTTTGCCTGCTTCAGCAAATACCCGCAGTTCAACGAGATTTACAAATTAAAGGCGTGCGCGATCGCCCAGTATCCGATGTACCGGGGACTGGCGCGGCTGGTGGGGATGGAGGTGGTGGAGGCGGGCGCGGAGTTGGAGGATTTGTTCGCGGCCTTGAAGAATAACTGGGCGAAATACAATTTTTTCTTCGTGCATGTGAAGAAGACGGACAGCGCCGGGGAGGACGGGGATTGGGCGCGGAAGGTCCAGGTGATCGAGGCGGTGGACAAGCAGATTCCGAAAGTGACCAAGCTCAAGCCGGAGGTGCTGATCGTGACGGGGGACCATTCCACCCCGAGCAAGCTCAAGGCCCATTCCTGGCACCCGGTCCCGGTCCTGCTCTGGAGCGAAAACTGCCGGCCGGACCTGGCCCAGGAATTCGGCGAGCGCGCCTGCGCCTCGGGCGGCCTGGGCCGGTTCAAGATGAAATACCTGATGGGCCTGGCCATGGCCGACGCGCTCAAGCTGGAAAAATTCGGGGCGTAAATTGGCCGGGACTTTCCTTCGCAACCTCGCTCTGGAGACGCTCTTTCCGAGTTTCTGCCATCTCTGCTCAAAGAGCGCGGAGCAAAGCCTGCCGCTCTGCCCGGAATGTCTGGAGCAGATTCGACCGATCGGTTCGGCCCGGTGCGAGATTTGCGGGAAAGGGTTTGAAGGCGAGGTGTCGGGAAGGCTGTGCGGGGATTGTATTTCGCGCCGGCCGAGTTTTGACGCGGCCCGGGCCTTGGCCATATTTCAGGACCCCCTGGTCCAGGTCATCCACCGGTTTAAATACAACCGCGGGTTCTATTACCTGGACTGGATGGCCGAGGGTATGGCGCAGGTTTATCAAAGGGAATTCGCCGACGAGAAATTCGACCTGGTCATGCCGGTGCCGCTGCACTGGCTCCGGCTTTTGAAACGCGGTTACAACCAGGCGCTGATCCTGGCCCAGCCCTTAAGCAAAAAACTCAAGCTGCCGCTCGTGGCCGGAGCGCTGGCGCGGACCCGCAACACCGAATCGCAGGTCGGCTTGTCCCCGGCCCAGCGGAAGGATAACCTCAAAAAGAGCTTCGAGGTTAAGAATCCGCGGCAGGTTGCCAAGAAAAGCATTTTATTGGTGGACGATGTGGTGACCACCGGGGCCACCGTTGACGAGGCCGCCAAGACTCTGAAAAAGGCGGGCGCGGATAAGGTGTGCG
>CAIUDS010000182.1 GCA_903897985.1 uncultured delta proteobacterium | reverse complement strand
GATGCACCCGGTCATGGCGATCACGAACTGGAAGGCGTCGGTAACAACTACTCCCCACAGCCCGGAGAGGCTGGCGTAGATCACGGTGATGACCAGGCAGATCGAGATGGCGACCCAGCGGTCAATGTGCATCGTGATCTGGATGATGGTGGCCATGGCCGAGTTGACCCAGCCCATGATCACGGAGTTGATCAGGATGCCGAGGTAGATGGACCGGAACCCGCGGAGGAAGGCCGCGGGCTTGCCCCCGTAGCGGAGCTCGGTGAACTCGATGTCGGTGAGCACGCCCACCCGCCGCCAGAGCCGCGCGTAGAAAAACACCGTGAGCATCCCGGAGAACACAAAGTTCCACCACAGCCAGTTCCCGGCGATGCCATGCTTATAGACCAGCTCGGTGACCGCGAGCGGGGTATCGGAGGAAAATGTGGTGGCGACCATCGAGGTCCCGGCCAGCCACCAGGTCAGCTTGCGGCCGGCGCCGAAGAACTCGGTGGTGGATGAAGAGGCGCGGCGGGTGTAATAGAGTCCGATCGAAAGGGAAAACAGGAAATACAAACCCAGAATCGTCCAGTCCAACCAGGTTACGCTCAAACCCGCACCTCCAAAAATTGGTGGCTAAATTGTTCCATAATTCCGCCCGCGGAGCAAGGCCGCGGCCGGGGTTTGAAACCATCCCCTGTTTGTGGTATATAATTTGAGGAGTAGGCATTTAAGAGTTGGTCTCCGGTCCACATCCCATCAGCCAGATATTTTTCAAGGAGCCGGCAATGAACCGAAAAGTCAAAGGCAGTTTTTTCGTGGACTATGTCCGGATGATCAAGAGCCGGAAGGACCTTGACTGGACCAAGTATCTGTTGCCGGAAGATTCAGTTTTTCTGCAAGAGAAAATCCTGGGTTACGAGTGGTATCCCATGCTGACTTTTGAACGGATGGGGATCGGGATTGTCAAGGAGCTCGCGCATGACAACCTTGAGATCGTGCGCCTATGGGGCCGGCTGCAGGCGGAAGAATTGGGCCGCACTTATGATTCCCTCGTCAGCAAGGAGGACCCTCACGAATCCCTGATCCAATTCCAGATGCTGCGGCAATTTTTTTCAACTTCGCCCCCATCCGAGTGGTGGAGTTGTGCAAGAACTACGGCAAGCTGGAAATCAACTATTTTATGGGCAAGGTGGCCGAAAAAACGGCTGTTTATCAGACCCTGGGGTATTTCGAGCGTTTATTGGAGCTTTCCGGCGCCAACAATGTCCAGTCGAATTTTGTGAGCGAGACTTGGGCCGGGGCGCCCTCTACCATCCTGGAAATTTCCTGGAGCAATGCCAAACCGGAAATGAAGGTCAAGGGCGGTTTGTTCGTGGATTATGTCCGGATGCTCAAGAAAAAGAAAGGGATAGACTATAGCAAATATTTGCTGCCGCGCGACCTGCCGTTCCTGCAGGAAAAAATTTCGCCCTCCGAATGGTATCCCTTTGAAACCTTCGAGCGCATGGGGATCGCGATCCTGAACGAGATCGCGCAGGGGGATACGGAAGCGGTGCTGGCCTTCGGACAGATCTCGGTTAATGAAATGGCCAAGGCCTTTTCCAGCCTGATCTGCGTGGGCGACCCCCGCGAGTCTCTCATGCGCTTCCAGGTCTTGCGCAGCAGTTTTTTTAATTTCAACGCCGTCACCATCGAATCCATCTATGGCGACTTTGCCAAGATCCGGATCGAGTATGCCATGAGCCGGAGCGCGGAAGAAGCCGCCTGCTGTCAGGCCGCGGGATTTTTCGTCCAGCTCCTGCGCCTCTCCGGCGCCAAGGAGGTTGTATACAAATTCGCGAGCAAATCCTGGCAGGGAGATTCCACCGCCATCCTTGAATTAAAATGGAAATGAAGAGAATTCTCCCGGCCCTGCCCACGCCGGCCCGCGCATGAAAACATTGAAACACCTCTTAGCCATCCTGTTGCTTCCGGCTATGGCCACGGCCGCAGTTCCCGCATATATACTCCACGCAACCGGATGGCGGGGATTTTTCCCGACCGCCATCTCTCTTGAACTCGGGCTAAGGCTGGTGGGGATCGTTTTCGTCGGCGCCGGGCTGACCCTGATGATCAAGACCATCTCCCTGTTCGCGCGGATCGGGAAAGGCACACTCGCGCCCTGGAGCCCGACCCGCCATCTGGTGGCGCAAGGCGTTTATCGGCATGTGCGCAACCCCATGATCAGCGGGGTCTTTGCCATCCTGCTCGGCGAGGCCGCCTTTTTCCGGTCGCCGCATTTATTGATCTGGTTCCTCGTGTTCGTGGCCGTCAATTCGATCTACATTCCGCTTGCAGAGGAACCCGAACTGAGAAAAAGGTTCGGAGAGGATTATCTGCTTTATTGCAAAAATGTCTCGCGCTGGATCCCGCGGCTCAAGCCCTGGGAGCCGCCGCGGGATTGAGTTACCGGACCCACCTCGACATGATCCGCAAATCCTTCCGGCCCCGCCACCCGATCTTTTTCCAGAATGCGATCGCGCTCCGGTTTTCCTTGAAAATAAAGATATGACATTTGTTGATCCCGGTCCGCTTGAGCGCGGCCAGGCAGTGCGCGACCAGTTGCCGGCCGAGATGGCGCCGCCGGCGCGAAGGCCTGACCGCGAGATGATGAATATATCCGCGCCTACCATCCGTGCCGCAAAGCGCCGCGCCCACAATCTCCGTTCCGTCCAGGGCCACAAAACTTAGCCCGGGGTTTCGCGCCAGAAAGCGTTTCACGCCCCCTTTCGAATCAATGCCGCGATCCAGTCCTACTCCTTCCACGCTCTTCCACAGCGCCAGCACCTTGTTAAAATCCGCAATGGCCATCTTCCTGATTTTTATCTTCATGACGCTATTTCTCGACAATGAACCCATAATATCTTCCCATCCAATACGGCAGCAGCCAGAAAGTTCCGGCTTCCTCGCTCAGGCCCCCCGCGTAGATTCCCCCGTTGTCCATCGCCTCGGTCGGTTTCCAGCCCCGGCTCAAAGTATCCAGCGCATACGGGTTCCCGTTCCATTTCATCACCGTGCGCTCGTCCGGCGGCAGCGGCGTCACCGATTCCTTTTCCTTGAACCGACCCACCGTCTTCTTAATTTCGATGTCGCTCCGCTGACTGTTCCAATGGTTCCATCGCACCAGGTCCAGCGAAATTTTCTCCAGCGTCCACACCGACCCGGCCAGATCGAAATCAGTCCCCTTCGGCATCACCGCGCCATAAATAAAATCGAACAGCGGATTCTTTTCCGGTTCCTCGATCTTCCACGACCGCTCGAGGCTCTTGCGATAAACCTCAAGCAGCTTCGGATCTTTTTCATACTTGAGCAGCGGGTAATAGGAAAGGAACGCGAGTTCGTCGTCGGAATGATTTACGAACCCAGGGATGTTGATCTTCTGGCGCACGGTGTGATCCGCGTAGTGGTGTTTGATCGCGAGTTCGAGGTAGGCCTTTTGATATTTCTCGTCGCCGGTGATGTGATAAGCGGCCTTGAGGTGCGACAAAATTTCCAGCGAGTTCAAATTGCGGTCCCAGAAATTGAGCTGGCGGTACCAGGGATGAAAGAAATTCCACACGCCGTAAGTGGTGGGCTTGCCGTCCGGGTCCAGCAGGTAGTAATCGTTCTTGATGATGTAGTCCGTGATCTCCCGAACCTTCTTTTGAATTTCCGCTTTCTCGCCCGCATCCGCGCACAGGTCGTAATAGATGGAGTAGCCGTAGTAATGCCCGACCACTTCGTCCGAGCTGGTATCGCTCTTCCAGCGCCACTTCTTGTCCGGCGAAAAATTGTCCCACTGCATGGGGTGGTCGCCGAGCACAGTGTCGTGCGGCTCGTCCGGCCTTGCGATCGAGCGGGCCATCAGGCCGGGGATGCCGGTGACGGTTTCGAGGAACATCATGGCTTCGAGGGATGAGCGCGCGAACTTTTTGGCTTCCGGGTCATGCGTCGCGGCATAGCGGTAACATTCGCCCGCGATATACATGGCGGTCCACAGCCCGTCGTTGTCGCTG
>CAIUDS010000181.1 GCA_903897985.1 uncultured delta proteobacterium | reverse complement strand
GTTTTCCCTCCTGGGCCTGATCCTGGTTTGTTTGCTGGACACGGACGCGCTCAAATTCAAGCACGCGGATTTTGTCTTCGACGATCTTCCCGTGATTGTCCTCAATCCCCAACTCCACTCCCCAAGTTTTATCGAAGCCATGTCCTTCAATCCCTTCCGTTCAACCGTTTATGCCACCTACTGGGCCCAGATCATGCTCAGGCATGGCGGAAACCTGGAACCGGGGGCCGCTGGCGGCTTCCGGTTCGTCAATGTCATTTTGCATTGGGCCGCGGGGCTGGTCCTGGCCGGGCTTTGCCTCCGGCTGTTCCCGGCCCGGAAATATCCGCCCCTGGTGGCCGCATACCTGTTCTGGCTCAACCCGCTTTTTCGAGAAGCGCAGAATTTGGTCTTGGGCCGGACGGAAATCATGGCGACTATTTTTTATCTGCTGGCGCTGGGTTTTTATCTGAGCCCGAAGCGGTCATTGCCTTCCCGGCTGGGATTTTTTGCCATGCTGATCCTGGCGTTGTTCTCGAAGGAAACCGCGGTGACTTTGCCCGCGGCTGCGCTTTTGCTCAGCCTCTATAAATCCGAGCGGCCGAAATGGGCGGAGGTGATCGGCGGGTTCATCCTGGTCATAGTTTATATTGTGCTCCGCCTTAACTGGACCATCGAGCTGGCCAAATCCAGCCAAGCGGTTCCGGCCTGGTCCGGTTATTTTCTCGATCAGAACTGGATCCTCTGGTTCGGGGCCCTCAAAACTTTCATCCCCATTCATCTCAATTTCGATTATGCCTTGGGCAGGCATCCGGTCCGGGGCGTAATTTTTCTTCTCGCCAACCTGGCGATTTTTTCCGCGGTCATTTTCCGCGGCCTCCGGGGCTGGAAAATCGGCTGGCTGATCCTGGTCTGGCCGCTGCTCTATCTGCCGCTCATGGCGATCCCGCTGGCCGACAGCTTCCGCGAGAGCAGGTTATACCTGAGTTCAGCCTGGCTGATCATGTTGGTTTCCCTCGCGTTCTCTATCGCGCTACCGAAAAGAAAAATCCTCACCGGGATCGGACTGGCCGCGGTCCTCGTTTGCTTCGGCCTGCTCGGTTTTGCCCGGGCGCGGGTTTGGGAAAGCGGGGAAAGTCTGTGGCAAGACGCGGTCACTCAATCGCCCAAAAAATTCCGGCCGGTGTTCAATTACGCCAACGCTCAGCGGAGAATGCTGGAGTTGCAGCGCGCAAAATCGGCGTACCTCTGGGCCAAAAGCATCCAGCCGGAAAATCTGGAGGTTGACCGAAACCTCTACTTAATAGAAGAGGCGGAAAAGAATCCCGAAGCGCTTAAGCGCATCAAGCAGGCTCTCGAAGCGCCCCCAAAAAATCCTTGACCTGCCTGATGATTTCGCGCTCCTCGCCCAGCCAGAAGTGGTCCGCGGACAGGTCCAGGACTATTTTCGAGGTTTTGCTGTCAGGGGGAAGCAGCGGCTCATAAAACTTGGGCCGGAAGAACTGGTCCAGACCGCCGGCGAGGATCAAAGTTGGAAGCTTAAGCGGGATGATTTTTTGCAGAGCCGGGTCGCGGCTCAAGCCGGCTTCCGGCAACATGGGGCTGACCAGGACCAACGAAGTTGGATTCAATCCTTTTGCCACGGCGTAAAGCAATGCCAGCCCGCCGAAGGAATATCCGCAGGCAATAATTTTTTTGGGATCAACCCCGTCCTCCGTCTTCAGGTGTTCCACCGCGGCAATCACATCCTCAGGCTCGCCCGCCAACTCGCTATATTGTCCCTGGCTTTTGCCCACGCCCCGAAAATTGAACCGGAGCGCGACATATCCGGAAGCGATCAGCGTGTCCCGCAGGGCATACACCACATTGTTGTCCATGGACCCGCCGAACAGCGGATGCGGGTGGGCGATGACCGCGGCCGGGAAGGGACCCTTGCCCTTGCGCCGGCTGATCCGTCCCTCCAGCCAAAGCTCCCCGCTCTTGAATCCAGTCCGTTCCATTATTTTTCCTTGGCGTCCTCCACCAGCCTCTCCGCCAGCCGGAACAATCCGGCAAACCCGAGCAGCGGGACCAGTTCCGACGGCGAAAGAAACAAATTCGCAAACCGGGTCCGGAGCCGGGGATAAAAAATCCGGGACGGCTCCAGCTTGAGGTATTGATGAAAAGCCTTCACCTCTTTCCGCCGAGGCAACGGCTCGTTTTTCAGCCAGGGAAACAGCCCGACCAGAATCGAGAACAACTCTTCCTCGCCCAGCGGCTTGACCTCGCCCTTTCTTCGGCCGTAGCTCACCGAGACCTGGTTTGATTTCCCGGTCAGGGGCTTCGAGCAGACCAGAAATTCTTTCGGCTCATCCTCCCGGCCGGTAATCCACGACACCCGCTCCGACATGGCCTCGGGCCAGGCCTCGGTTTTCATTTCATAGAAATGGGTGAAGATGGTGCTGCGGGGAAACTGCTGCGCCAGCGCCCGAGCCCGCCGGCTCTCCCGGTCTTTCTCTCCCAGCAGCTCCAGCACTCTTCCGGGCGCGGCAAAGAAGAAGTCCGCCCGGATTTTCCGGCCCGATTTCAAGCGCAACTCGGAAAGCCGCTTCCCGCTCAACTCCAAACCGACCGGGTCCTCGCTGATCAGGCTCCCGCTCTGGGTGAGCAGTTCGGAAAAACTGTTCCAGCTTTCCCGGCCCGCGGCTACGCCGTCCTCCCCGGAAAGCAGGTACCGCCAAAGCAGCGCCGCGCTGAAAAAAGCGCTGCTGGCCTGAAAATGCGGCGAAAAAATGCGCAGGGGCGCGAGCAGGGCGTTGGCGAGCTCGCGGGGAATTCCGGTCTCGGAAAAAAGCTCCGCGACCGAGCCGCCGGCGCCGCGGGCGCCTTTGGCGCGGGAGAAGAGTCGGAGGAAAAATTCCCGATTTTTATGAGCCGAGATCAGCGGCAACTCGCGGACCTTTTCTTCAAATTCCTTTCCGCGTTGAAACAAGCGGTCCAGCGTGAGCAGAAATTTCTGGTCCTCCCCGGCCAAATCGCGGCTGAAACTGAATTTCCGGCGCGGCCGGTCCCAGAAGAAATCGAGCCGGAATGAGGAAGAGAGGATCTGGAAATCCGGGGTGAACGGGTCTTTTTCCTTTTTCAAGGGCAGGCCCAGCCGGCCGGCGACAAGTTGGGACCGGAACGGGTCGAGCAGGAGCAGGGTCTGGGAGTCTTCCAACTCGTCCTTCCTGGCCACCACCCGGACTTTTTTCCCGAGCAGGGTCAGGTAGGCGGCGAAAACCAGGTCGTAGAAGTTTTCCGCCAGGATCAGAAACAGATATTGCTCAGCCAACTTTATCTCCCCGGATCATGTTTTTAGGTAAGACAAGGCCTTCCTGCCAATGTCCCCGCGGCAGTGGGCGTCTGAGAAATTTATTTTTTCGACCGCGGCATAGGCGGCTTCGATGGCGGCCGGGATGGTTTCGCGCCGCGCGGTCACGCCCAGGACTCTTCCGCCCGCGGTTATGACCTTGCCATCCTTTTGCGCGGTCCCGGAATGGAAAACAAAAGTTCGGTCAAGTTTGTTGGCTTCGGCGATGCCGCTGATCTCGAATCCCTTGCGGTAAGTCCCGGGGTATCCGCCGCTGGCCATGACCACGCAGACCGAGGCCTCCGGGTGCCAGTCGAATTTCATGCCCTGGAGATTTCCTTTGGCCGCGGCAACCAGGAACGGGAGCAGGTCGCTCTGAAGCCGGAAGAGCAGGGGCTGGGTTTCCGGATCGCCGAAGCGGCAGTTGTATTCGAGGACTTTGGGGCCGGCCTTCGTGATCATGAGTCCGGCATAGAGCGTGCCGCGGTATTCGCGGCCCTCGGCTTTCATGCCCCGGATGGTGGGCAACATGATGTCGGCGATCACCGCGTTGAACATGCGCTCGCTCACCACCGGCGCCGGCGAGTATGCGCCCATGCCGCCGGTGTTGGGACCTTGGTCATCATCGAACACCCGTTTGTGGTCCTGACTGGTGGCCAGGGCCGCAAAATTTTCGCCATCCGAAATTCCGATGAAGCTGGCCTCTTCCCCAACCAGGCATTCCTCGATCACCACTTTCGACCCGGCCTCGCCGAAGCTCCGCTTGACCAGGATTTCCTCCACCGCCTGTTCCGCCTCTTCCACCGTAGCCGCAATGATCACGCCCTTGCCCGCGGCCAAGCCGTCGGCCTTGACCACGATGGGCGCGCCTTTGACGCGGATGAATTTTTTGGCCGAGGCCGCGTCGCGAAAGACCTCGAACCAGGCGGTCGGGATCTTATATTTCGAGAGGAATTGTTTGCACCAGGCCTTGCTGCCCTCGAGTTCCGCGGCCTTCTGACTGGGACCGAAAACCGGAACTCCTTGTTTTTCCAGCCGTTCCTTGATCCCGAGCACGAGGGGCGCTTCCGGGCCGACCACGACCAGGTCAATCTTCAATTCCGAAACCGCGCGGGCAATTCCCTCCAGGTCTTCCGCGGAAACCTTAACGAGTTCGGCCTGCTCGGAGATGCCGGCATTGCCGGGCGCGCAGTAAAGTTTCTTAAGCTCCTTGCTCCGGCTGATCTTCCAGCACAGCGCATGCTCGCGCCCGCCTCCGCCGATTACCAGAACTCTCATCGCTTGGTCCTCCCTTGAATCCCCATATTGTAAAGCCTTACTGATTATGGTCAAGCCCGCAATTGACTTTTGGGCATGAAATCCGTTAAAATAATATATATGAGGAAGCTGGTGATATTATTATTGCTGATCCCCTGGGCTTCGGCTTGGGCGGGCGGGCTGTATTACTATGTGGACGACAAGGGCGTTTACCATTTCAGCGACACGCGGAATGACGAGCATTTCAACAAGATGATCGTGTGGCCGGACAAGGGCGGGGGCAGCGTCAAGATTGACCTGGAGATCAATTTCGACCAGTACATCAAGCAGGCCTGCGGGTATTACGCGGTGGACGAGAACCTGATCC
>CAIUDS010000180.1 GCA_903897985.1 uncultured delta proteobacterium | reverse complement strand
TGATGCTTCGTCCTCCTTGCCCTCACGCCACCGTGATCTCCGGGCAGAGGTAGACGTCCTGGATCGCGTGGAGGATCTCGATGCCCTGTTCCATGGGCTTCTGGAACGCCTTGCGGCCGGAGATCAGCCCGGAGCCGCCGGCGCGCTTGTTCACGACCGCGGTCATGACCGCCTGCGAGAGGTCGTTCGCGCCGGAGGCCCCGCCGGAATTGATCAGGCCGGCGCGTCCGGTGTAGCAGTTGACCACCTGCCAGCGGGTAAGGTCTATCGGGTTATTGGTGGTGAGTTTTTCATAGACGAGCTTGGAGGTCTTGCCGAACTTGATCGCGTTATAGCCGCCGTTGTTCTCGGGCTGTTTCTGTTTGATGATGTCGGCCTCGATGGTTACGCCGAGGTGGTTGGCCTGGCCGGTCAGGTCCGCGCTGGTCTCGTAGTTCACGCCGTCCTTTTTGAATTGCGGGTTGCGCAGGTAGCACCAAAGGATGGTGACCAGCCCGAGCCCGTGGGCTTGGTGGAACGCCTCGGAGACTTCCATGATCTGGCGCCGGCATTCGGCCGAGCCGAAATAGATGGTGGCGCCCACCGCGACCGCGCCCAGGTCAAAAGCCTGGTCAACGGAAGCGAACAGGGTCTGGTCGGGGATTTCCGGGTAGGTTAAAATTTCGTTGTGGTTGATCTTGAGGATCATCGGGATCTTGTGGCAATATTTGCGCGCGCAGGCCCCGAGCACGCCGAGGGTCGAGGCCACCGCGTTGCAGCCGCCCTCGATGGCGAGCTTGATGATGTTCTCCGGGTCGAAGAAGAGCGGGTTGGGCGCGAACGACGCGGCGCCGGAATGTTCGATGCCCTGGTACACCGGCAGGATGGACATGTAGCCGGTGCCTTTAAGACGGCCGGTGTTGAAAATCAGTTGCAGGTTGCGCAGCACCGGCGCCGGCCGGTCGGTCTGCGCCACCACCCGGTCAATGAAATCCGGCCCGGGCAGTTGCAACAAACTCTTGTCCATCACCGCCTTGTAATTCAGCAAGTCCTTGTCTTTCCCCAGCATCTTTTCAATTTTTTCGATCATGGCCCACCTCCTCTTTGGTAATCTGAGAGTATAGTAAATCTTTTCCCAATTGAAAAGTCCTCATCGGTCAGTTCCGAAACTTTCCCGGTTTTCAGCCTCTCCCCCCGGGAGGCGGCGATTTGACAAAGCCAAGGGCTTGGGGAATTATGATAAAAGGGAAGCGTTAAGATGAAGAACTTGATCATCGGAAACCAATTGGAGAAAGCAAGAGCGCTTCTCGGGCTAACGATCGAGGCGGCTGCCCGAGAGCTAAGCTTAGGGCCGGACGAATTGGCTTCTTGGGAGAAAGGTCAGGTTCAGCCCAAACTCAATCAATTGACCAGGCTGGCGGAATTCTATGGACGCGCTCTTGATTACTTTCTAAAACCGACCCCGGAACCCCCAAGCCAGATCAAGTTCCGGGGCAAAAAAGGGTATTCGTTTCAGTCTCTTTCCCATGAGAGCAAAATGGTCTTCGCGAGGTTTGATGAACTCTGCAGAATTTCTCTGGAATTGGAAGAAATGACCGGCAAGCCTCTGAAGGTTTTGATCCCTAAGATGATGACAGGGCACGATCCGAAGAGTGCGGCTGCACAAATGAGAAGCGTGCTTTCGGTCAGCCAGAAGCCATTGCTGAATCTGAGGAATCTTCTTGAGCACAAAGGTATAAGGATTTTTGAATTGCCTGTCCCAGGCGAAGATTTTTCGGGTTTTTCTCTTTGGCACTCGCAATATGGTCCTTGTATTCTAGTCAACGCCGGCGACCCGAAATCCAGAAGGAACTTTACCCTGGCTCACGAACTGGCGCATCTGATTTTCAATCATGGCTCATCCGTTTGCTATATTCCGATCGCGGCCCCGAAAGAGACCAGGGGAGAGGAATACCTTGCCAACAAGTTTGCCGAGAATTTCTTAATGCCGGAATCACCCCTCCGGAAAGATTTTGCAGAGCGAGGGCTATCCCGAAATCCGACCGAGCCTAGTTTGAGAATGCTGGCCACAAAATGGGGAGTCAGCATCCAAGCCTTGGGGTATAGGCTGGAGCACCTTGGGATGGTTGACGAAGGCATCACCAACAGGCTCGTTGAAGAAAAACCCAAACATATCCGAGGACCCAAGGGACCGAGATGGCAAAGACAGCTCGGAAAACATTTCGTGGATATATCGTTTCAAGCCTACCAGAATGGACTGATTACCTCCGGAAAATTAGCCCAGAGTCTCGGTCTGCCGCTCAGGAAGGTGATAGAAGCAATCGAGAAGCCCCCCTTGCAGTGATCTGTTCATGCAAAAGAAAGCGGTCTCTCCCGGCTTATTTCAGGTTGTTATGGATTCCAGTTCACTTATAAATATCCAGCGAAACTTTGGTATCACCGCATTGGAAAAGGTTAAAGACGAAATCCTGATCCCGGAACAAGTCAAAATGGAGGTGGCGGATCATCCCAAGATCAATAAGAAGGATTCGCTGAGAAAGTTCGTTCTGGATCACCCTGAAATAGTTGTGACGCTTGGAGATGAGGAAGAGGAAAGATTTTTTGAACTGTTGACAGAGCCGGGGATTGACTCTGGGGAGGCGGCAGCTATGGCCGTGGCTCTTCTAACAGGGTGTTGAAAATCTCGAATGGCCACAGTCATTCCCGCGAACGCGGGAATCCAGGTTATTGATAATGCTGGATTCCCGGTCAAGCCGGGAATGACAGA
>CAIUDS010000179.1 GCA_903897985.1 uncultured delta proteobacterium | reverse complement strand
CTTAGGTCCCCCGCTAGCGTTCGCGCTGAGCCAGGATCAAACTCTCCAGTTTAATTCCTGATTGAGATAAGCTCTCAATCCGCTCGGTGGAAAACCGTCCACCGTCGGGGAATTTCAAAAGCACGCACCTTGCTATTTAGTTTTCAAAGAGCCGGACCCTTATAAGGCCAATCTTTTAAAGACCATCTTGGCAGATCAATGAATTTAACAGGTTTTCCTGAATTGTCAAGAGATAATTGCAAACAATCTTTTTTACCGTTTGAAAGACCGTGATCGCCCACCTTTTTAGATGAGCGCCCTTCGCGGCCGGATTCGGGCAAACTGCTTTAAAGAACCTACCCCGGTCCTTTCGGACTGCTACTATATATAAACCACTTTCCCCGCTTTGTCAAGTCCAAAGAAAATCTCCCGCCTTCCGGGGAACCGATTGCCGCCTGCCCCTAATGCGGCAAAAATTTCGCGCGCAAATTGCTGGTTAGCGGATGGTGAGCGCTGGGAAGTCGGGATTTGAGAATTCGGCAAACCCCCTGCCCCGCCTGGTTTCGGCTTTGGAATCCTGATACAATGACAAATGATCAGTGGTGCGTAACCAGGGATTCCTGTTCGCAAAAGGAGGCTGAACATGAGCGCGAATTTTGGCTCTACTCCGAGCGGGCCCGCGGCGGTCGGGCCCCAGCCGATCTCACCCGGGAAAAAATCTTCCGGCATCCTCAAAGGATGCCTGATCATCGCGGGAGCCTTAACCATAATTTTCGTCCTGATCCTGGCGGTCGGCGGGTGGCTGGCTTGGAGCCAAGGCGGCAAGCTGATGGCCACGGCGATGGAAGCGGGAAAACCCGAGTTCCTGGGATATCTGTCCGAGGACCATACCCCGGAAGAGCGCGCGGAAATGGAAAAGGCCTATGACGACATGGTCCGACAAATGAAGGATACAGGCCTGATCCAATTATTTACCCGGCACGAAAAGAGCTTCCGCATTTTCCAGGCCATCATCGCGGACAACAAGATCACGCCGGACGAGAGCAAGCTCTGGCTGGATGAATGGAATCGGGAAAATTCAACGCCTGCGCCGGAAAACCCAAAAGCCGACTAAGCAGCCGGCTTTTGGGTGTTGACCTATAGCGTCAATTAATAAATTATCACTTTAAGCAACCCGGCGGGGATGGCCCCGCTTGCTGAACCTGCGGCCGCTCGAGCCGGTGCGGAACCCGGCGCCGGGCCTCTGCTCGAACTGCTGGAGCGGTTTTTGAGTCTGGAACTCGGGCGGGAAATCCGGATGTTCGAGCCGCTCTAACTTCTTGCCGATGAACCGCTCGATCTGTTTGATCAGGGGTTCTTCTTCAAACGCCACGAAGGTGATGGCGTCCCCTTCATGCTCGGCCCGGCCGGTCCTCCCGATCCGGTGGATGTAATTCCCCGGCTGCTCGGGCACATCGTAGTTGATCACGCAGTCAATGCCCTCGACATCAATCCCGCGCGCCGCGATTTCGGTGGCCACGAGCGCCTGGCAATGGCCGCGCTTGAACCCCTCGAGCGCGCGCAGGCGCTGGCTCTGGTTAAGGTCGGAATGGATGGCCAAGGCCCTCATCCCCGCGCGCTCGAGCCGGCGGGTGATCCGGTCCGCGCCGTGGCGCGTGCGCGAGAACACCAGCACGCTTTTCATTTCCGGATTCTTGAGCAACTCGATCAGCAAATCAGTTTTGCGGTCGCGCGCCACCCGATAGACCTTCTGGCTGATGGTCTCGATCGGGTTCCGCTCCTCGCCCGACTCGACGGTGGCCGGGTTTTTCATGTAGCGCATGGCCAGGCTCCGCACCTCCGGCGACATGGTCGCGGAAAAGAGCATGGTCTGCCGCTCGCGCGGCACCGCGGAGATAATCCTCCGCACATCGTCTATAAACCCCATGTCCAGCATCCGGTCCGCCTCGTCCAGCACCAGGATCTCCACCTGCGAGAGCGAGATGGTGCGCCGCTGCATATGGTCGAGCAGTCGCCCGGGCGTGGCGATCACGATGTCCACCCCGTTCCGGAGGCCGGCGATCTGGTGGTACATGCTCACGCCCCCGAATACCGCCAGGCTCTTCAGGTGAAGATACTTTCCATACTTGATCGCGAATTCCTCGTTCTGGAGCGCCAGCTCGCGCGTGGGCGTCACGATCAGCGCCCGCACCGGCCGCGGGCCGTGCCCGGACAGAGGCTTCGAGGAGAGCCGCTGCAGAATGGGCAGAATAAACGCCGCGGTCTTGCCGGTCCCGGTCTGGGCCCGGCCGATGATGTCTCTTCCCGATAATGCGACCGGGATCGCTCTGGATTGAATTTCCGTGGGGGCCGAGTAGCCTTGCGAGTGCACTCCCTGCACCAGTTGGTCCAATAGCCCCAATGATTTGAATGGCATTACAATATCCTTCCTTTGTTAGGGGTGAAAATTTCCGTGTGAGGCAATTTGAAAAACCGAAGGGTCGAACAAATTCGCGAATGAGCGCTTGTTTTAATCCTCGTTAGAAGTAGCAGCCTCACTCAGCAGAATCAATTGTTAGCGGCCCAATACCGGGAACCTTCCGCTGAAATCTACTTCACTGGTTAGTAAGATACATCCTTTTTCCGGAATTGCAAGCATGATCCTCTCGGATTCCGCTTTGGCCGCCGAATTTGATACAATGCCGGTCAGGGGAGGCTGATATGTTCCAAGGTAAAAATGTCATCATTACGGGCGGGTCGAGCGGGATCGGGAAGGCGCTGGCGGGGAGGATGGTCAAGGCCGGCGCGAGCCTGGCCTTGATCGCGCGGGACCGGAAAAAGCTTGAGGCAGTGCGGAATGAACTGGGGCGGACTGCGGCCGCGGAGCAGAAGGTCGAGGTTTTCTCGTGCGATGTCGCGGACTTCGAGGCGGTCGAGAAAACCCTGTCCGCGATTGTGAGCAAGCTCGGTCTGCCCTATATGCTGGTCAACTCCGCGGGGATTCTGCGCGAGGGCTATTTTGAAAAACTGCCGCTCGCGGTTTTCCGCGAGATCATAGAAATTAATTATTTCGGCACCCTCCATTGCATTAAGGCCGCGCTCCCCTATTTCCAGAAGCGGGGCAAGGGCCGGATCGTAAATATCTGCTCGATGGCCGGGCTGATCGGCGCGTTCGGTTACAGCGCGTATTGCTCGAGCAAGTTTGCGATCACGGGCCTGACCGAGACCCTGCGCGGTGAGCTCAAACCGCAGCATATCCGGTTCCATCTGGTCTGCCCGCCGGAGTTCGGGTCGCCCATGGTGGACGAGCTGAACAAATACCGGACGCCGGAGAACCGGGCGCTGGTCCAGACCATGCCGGTGCTGGATGTGGAGGAAGTCGCGGATGCGGTGATGGCCGGAGTGGAGAAAGGAAAATATCTGATCATCCCGGGCCGGACCACCCGGGTCCTGGCGGCGCTGAACCGGTGGCTGCCGGGCTTGAGCCGGGCGATTGTGGACCGGCAGATCAAGAAGGTATATCGAGACCCGGGCGGATCATAGCCGGCCGGCCATTTGGCAGGTCTCGAGTTTGTGATTGTGATAGCTTCATAAGCGGCGATCGAAGTTTTTAATCCGCACCCGGGATAAAGAGGAAATATGAGATTTGGGCAAATGGAGTATAATTACTAGCGTTCAACAGGAGAAGGAAATGGAAGCTATGATCAAGCATTGGCTTTTGGATCCCACGCTTAGAAAATTTGCCGCGGCAGTGGTCGGCGTTTTAATAATCATCGCGCTGGTCCGCTTTCTCCGGAGCTACCTTTTCCGTTACATCAAGGATACCAATAGTCGTTACCGCGCGCGCAAGTTTGTCTCATTTATGGGTTATGCGGCCGGCATCCTGGTGGTGGCGGCGATTTTCAGCAACAAGGTCGGGGGCGTGGCCGTGACTTTTGGGGTGGCGGGCGCCGGGATTGCCTTTGCCCTGCAGGAAGTGATTGCCAGTGTTGCGGGCTGGCTGGCGGTTTCCGCGGGTAATTTTTATAAAACCGGGGACCGCATTCAATTGGGAGGGATCATAGGAGATGTGATAGATATTGGAATCTTGCGGACCACCCTGATGGAATGCCGGCAATGGGTTGGGGGAGATCAATATAACGGACGCATCGTAAGGATCGCCAACAGCTTTGTTTTCAAAGAGCCGGTCTTTAATTACTCCGCTGATTTCCAGTTCCTCTGGGATGAAATCACGGTGCCGGTTAAATATGGGAGTGATTATCGGCTGGCCCGGCAGGTGTTTCAACGGATTGCGGATGAGGTTACTGGAGAATTTATCACCCCCTCTCGAAACGCCTGGAAAGTTATGGTCAATAAATATATGATTGAGGATGAAAAAATTGAGCCGATGATTTTTTTGACCGCTAACGACAATTGGATGGAGTTCAGCGTCAGGTATGTGGTTGATTATAAAAAGCGGCGGACGACCAAGGATCGGCTCTTTACCCGCATTCTGGAAGCCATTGATGAGACGGCCGGACGGGTCGCGATTGCCTCCACCACCATTCAATTGGTTGAGACGCCGGTTTTGGAGGTGAGGGTTCTGGACGGCAAGCGCGGGAAAATAGCCGGCGACGACAACCCTGGGAGGAAAGATGATTTGGCCAAAGATGAATAAGCGCAAGGGTCGCAAAGCGAAGTGGATGGCGCTTGCATTCGTTTTGACAATTATGCCTTTCCAGCTTGGAGCCGGCGCGGCTCCGGAGCCAGAGGCCGAGGTTTTGAAAACCGTAAAACCGGCGGGAGCGCCGGTGGTGGTCAACGACCAAACCCTGTTCTATATCCAGGCCAAGATCCTTTCCATTTCCCCTGAAAACCGGGCGCAAATCATCACGGAAAGAATCACCAAACTCGCGAAGGACCCGTTGCTCAACATTGACTCCATCGTGGTCTCGGACGCGGAAACCACCACCGACATCGTTTCGGGCGAGCTGACGATTATGACGATTACCGAGATGGACGCGGCCGCCGCGGGCAGGCCCCGGCTGGAGTTGGCGAATGAGAACGCCAAGATCATCAAAAAAGCCATCCAGGATTACCGAAAGGTGTATGGCCTAAAGTCGCTGGGCTTGGAAATGCTGATTGCGCTGATTGCGACAGCCGCGCTGATTCTGATTTTTATCTTTAATAAAAAATTGTTCCTCAAATTATACGCCCAGTTATACGCCTGGAAAGATGTCCAGATCCATGCCGTCAAATTTCAAAAACTGGAGTTGATCAGTTCCGCCCAGCTGACCTATTTCCTGGTAAAACTGGCCAAGGGCGCCCGGGCCTCAATTATTATTTTATTGCTCTATTTCTATCTTCTGCTGGTCTTGGGTCTTTTCCCCTGGACCCGAAAAATTTATCTGGCAATTTTGGGCTATATTCTTTCCCCTCTGGAAGCCGTAGGCAGGTCCATTACCTCTTATCTTCCCAATTTGTTTTTTCTCCTGGTCATTATCCTGGTTGCCTACTATGGACTGAAGTTGATTAAGTTAATTTTTACCGCCATGGAAAAAGGGAGCATCGTTATTCCCGGTTTTTACTCCGATTGGGCAAGACCCACTTACAAAATCGTCCGGCTGGTAATCATTGCCTTTGCAACCGTGGTGGCTTTCCCTTATTTGCCGGGGTCCGGGTCCTCAGCCTTCAAAGGGGTATCAATTTTCGCCGGCGTGCTTTTATCCTTTGGCTCCGCTGGAGCTATCTCCAATGCGATTGCCGGGGTTATTCTAACCTATATGCGCGCCTTTAAAATCGGAGACCGCGTAAAAATTGCCGACACCGTGGGCGATATTATTGATAAAACACTGCTGGTGACCAGGATCCGAACCATTAAGAATGAAGAGATCACGGTTCCCAATTCAATGGTTCTCGGAAGCCACATCGTCAATTACAGCGCCTCCGCAAAAGACCTCGGCCTCATCCTCCATAGCACCGTCACCATCGGCTACAACGCCCCCTGGCGGAAGGTGCACGAACTCCTCATCGCCGCGGCCCGGGCCACCGACAACATCAAAAAGGAGCCGGTTCCTTTTGTCTTCCAGACCGCCCTCAATGATTTCTATGTCAGTTATGAAATCAACGCTTATACCGACCAGCCCAATAAAATGGCGGTCATCTACGCCGACCTCCACCGGAACATCCAGGACAAGTTCAATGAGGCCGGGGTGGAAATCATGTCCCCCCATTACTCGGCCCTCCGCGACGGCAATGCGACCGCCATGCCCGGCAGCTATCTTCCCAAAGACTATCAGGCGCCCGGGTTCCAGATTCCGGGGCTGGGCGAGTTGTTCGGCAAATCCGGGAAAAAGACCGGGCCCGGGGAAAATGGAAAGCCGTAGCTAAAGCCGAGGGCGCCATGGAAGTTTTCAATCAGTTGCTGTCCAACCTCGACGATTTCCTGTGGAGCTATGTACTGGTCACGCTTCTGCTCGGGACCGGGGTATATTTGACGGTGCGGATGGGACTGATCCAGCTGCGCGGTTTCTGGCACGGGGTCAAGCTGACCGCCGGAGTTTACGACAACCCGGACGACCCGGGCGACCTGAAACATTTCCAGGCGCTTTCCACCGCGCTTTCGGCCACGGTCGGAATCGGCAACATCGCGGGCGTGGCGATCGCGATCCAGAAGGGCGGCCCGGGGGCGCTGTTCTGGATGTGGGTGACCGCGGCGCTCGGGATGGCCACCAAATTCACTGCTGCACGCTGGCGGTCAAGTTCCGGAAGACCAACCCGGACGGCACGGTCTCGGGCGGGCCCATGTATTACATCGAGAACGGTCTGGGCAAGAGATGGAAATGGCTGGCGGTCGCGTTTGCGGCCTTCGCCTCGGTGGCCGCGTTCGGGGTGGGGTGCATGGCGCAGGCCGGGGAGATGGCGCGGAGCTTTTCCCACCTGATCGGAAAAACCATGATGGTGGGAGAATTCGACCTGGTCCGGGTGGGCGCGGGCGTGATCATCGCGGTGATGACCGGCCTGGTGATCATCGGCGGGATCAAGCGGCTGGGCAAAGTCACCGGCGCGCTGGTGCCGTTCATGTGCATCTTTTACATCGTGGCGGCCATGGCGATCATCCTTTCCAATTGGGCCAGGGTCCCGGCGGCCTTCGCCCAGATTTTCCACGACGCCTTCACCGGCACCGCGGCGGAAGGCGGGTTCCTGGGTGCGGCGTTCATCTATGCCATGCGCATGGGGGTGGCGCGCGGGATTTTCTCGAACGAAAGCGGCATGGGGAGCGCCCCGATCGCGCATGCCACGGCCAAGACCAATTACCCGATCCGGGAGGGTTATGTGGCGCTACTCGAGCCGTTCATAGACACTTTGATGATCTGCTCGATGACCTGGT
>CAIUDS010000178.1 GCA_903897985.1 uncultured delta proteobacterium | reverse complement strand
GATCACATCGTGGACATGGCTTTCGCGCAGGCCCGCGGAAGTGATCATGATGAAGGCGGCCTTTTTCCGGAGGGTGTCAATGTCCTTGCAGCCGCAGTATCCCATGCCGGACTTGAGCCCGCCCACCATCTGGTAGAGGCTGGCCGAGAGCGGCCCGCGGTAGGGTACCCGGCCCTCGATCCCTTCCGGCACCAGCTTGCCCAAGCTCACCCCGGTTTCGTCATCGGGCTTGTGCAAGATGTCCTCGAAACTGACCTCCTGGTTATATCTCCGGGCCGATCCTTCCATCATGGCGCCCAGGGAACCCATGCCGCGATAGACCTTGTAGCTGCGGCCCTGGTAGAGGATCAACTCGCCCGGACTCTCGTCGGTGCCGGCGAACAGGCTCCCGATCATGACCGAATGGGCGCCGGCGGCGAGCGCCTTGGTGATGTCGCCGGAATATTTGATCCCGCCGTCGGCAATGATGGTGACCCCGGCATTTTCCGCCGCTTTGGCGCAGTCCATGATCGCGGTGATCTGGGGCACGCCGACCCCGGCCACCACCCGGGTGGTGCAGATCGAGCCCGGACCGATCCCTACCTTGACCACATCCACACCGGCTTCGATCAGCGCCCGTATGCCTTCGGCCGTGGCCACATTGCCGGCGATAAGCGGGGTTTTTGGGAAATTCTTTTTCACGGCCTTGATCTGATCAAGGACTCCCCGGGTATGACCGTGCGCGGTGTCCACGCAAATTATGTCCACGCCCGCCTCGATCAACGCCCCCGCCCTTTTCAACTCCTCCTCGCCCACGCCGATGGCGGCCCCGACCCGCAGCCGGCCAAATTCGTCCTTGCTGGCCAAGGGATGTTTCTCGGTCTTCTCGATGTCCTTGATCGTGATCAGCCCCTTCAGCTTATTCTGTTTGTCAATCACCAGGAGCTTTTCGATTTTATGCTTGTGCAAAAGGGCCTTGCTCTCCTCCAGCGAGATCCCTTCCGGGACCGTAACCAGGTTGGTCTTGGTCATGATCTTGTCAACTTTGAGGTTGAGGTTTTTCTCGAACCGGATGTCGCGGTTGGTGAGGATTCCGAGCAGCGTGCCGTCATCGTCGGTTACGGGCACGCCGGAGATGTTGTTTTTCTGCATGACCAGGAGCACATCAATGAGTTTCATGCTGGCCCGCGCCGTGATCGGGTTGACGATCATGCCGCTCTCGAACTTCTTGACCTTCTCGACCTCTTCGGCTTCCTGCTGGGGAGTGAGGTTGCGGTGGATGACCCCGAGACCGCCCTCTTCCGCCATGACGATTGCGGTTTTGGACTCGGTAACCGTGTCCATCGCGGAACTGAGCAAAGGGATCTGGAGCTCGATTTCCTTGGTCAACCTGGTCTTGGTGCTGACTTCCGCGGCCAGCACCTCGGAATAAGCAGGCAGGAGCAAAACATCGTCAAAGGTTAGACCTTCCCTAAATTCGCCTTTTTGCATAGTGTCCTCCGGATCGGTCCCGCGTTCCGCGGGATGGCCTATAAAATTACCATAATCTCAAAGGATTTCAAGCCCAAGGACTATTCTTCCGGTTCCAGCACGATCTTATGCGCCATGAAATCAATGGAGCCGATCCGGCCCCGGAAGGTCTTCTGTTCCCCCAGCAGGTTCTCGACCAGCCATTCACCTTTGGAAACCGGTTTGATCAGGGTGACATCCTTGAGAAAGAGTTCCTCTTTCTTGCCACGATTCAAATAGGCATTAGATTCGCACATGTTTTTTTCCTTTTAACGTTTAAACCTTATTCCAGTTTCAGCTTGCTGGTCCAGCCCACCTCTTTGAGCAGTTCGGCCTTGAGCGCCTTGTCAACGATATTGATCGGTATTTTCGCGGCATAAGACCAGAACCATTCGTCGTAATCGCGTTTGGGTATGCTCACCGACTGGATGATATAGACTTCTCCCTCTTCGCCGGCATTTACGGCGCCCTCTGGACTGGGATGCATTTTAGGGGGTTCAAGCAGATGCGCTTTGCCCTCTTGGGCGGGAACCCCGGTTTCCTTCCGCACCAGGCGCAGGATTTGATAGCCTTCCTGCCATTCAATGATTTCCGACAGCACTTTGCCGTCCTCCAGACCCTTCACCTTGTCAATCATGAACTTGGCCTGTTCCAGCCCGGCCGGCTCCGGCGGCCGCCCCTCCGGCTCCAGCGCTTTTTTGCGCTCGCTCTCTTCCATCGGCTGGATGCCTTCCTTTTCCGACACCTTGAGCTCGCCCGCCTTCAAGCCCATCTTTTGCGCGAGTTCCTTGAAGGCCTCCGGCTTGGCGGCTGCCTGCTGGATGAATTTCTCGGCCTTGGCACGCTGCTCCTTGTGGATCTCGGGCACTTTGAGGAAAACCTCGTTATAAAGGTAACGCTCGCCATAAACCGGCCGGATGAAAGTCTTGATATATCCCGCATGGTCGAGGCTATAAACGGCCTTGAGCTTCTTGAGCACATCCGGCGCCTTGGTATTCTCGTCAATCCGTTTGGACTCGGCCTCCCAGGTTGACTCGTCAACCTTATACCCAAGTTGTTTCAAGACTTCCTCGTCCAGGTAGCCCTGGACCAACTGCGACAACGCGATGTAGCGCTTGCCGCTGTTCGGGTAATAAATCTCGGACACCTTCATCCGGTCCTGCAGGTCCTTCTCCGTGACCTCCACGCTTCCCACCTTGGCCACCCAGGTCTTTTTGCAGCCCGCCAGCAGAACCAGCGCAAGCGCCAACATCAAGTACCTTTTCTTCATTCTTCCCTCCGGTTAAACCTGCCCATAATCTATGCCAATTTTGGCCGTGATGCAATAAGCCTCGCGTCGGCAGAAAGCATTTTCGAAATATTAAGCGGCCGATTTCGTATATACTGGATATGAGCGCGGGGTTCGGGGCAATTACCACCTCAAACAAGGAGAAGTCAATGCTTAAGAGAGCGCGCGGCATTATGATCTCTGGACTTTTGCTGGTTTCTGCGGTCGCCGCTCTTGGCGGGAAAAGAGACTTGGCCCGGAGCGAAGACCCGGTGGTGATCGCGGGCGAACAATTCCCGGACCTGCTCGACAAAGATATCAGCCGGTTCGCCCTGTTCGCGGTCAAGGACGGCAAGCTAGTTCCCATCCCATTCCAGGTTGACGAGAAAACCCCGGCTGGGGATTACGCCTTTGACCAGGGCGACAAGAAAATCTCCGATCCGGACCCTCTGTTTGACGCCAATGACGAACTGGTGTTCATGGCCTTTGACGCGGGAGACCAGGCCGACAAAGTCGAACTCCCCGGTGCTTCCGCGGTTTATGAAATCACTATTTCCGATCCGCTCGGACGCGGCCGGGCCTGGGCCTACCTGGCCCGGTTCGAGCAAGCCGCTCCCCGCTCGGCGGCCGATTATGTCAAAGTGGAATTCGACAAAAGCACCCGCCATTTCATCACCACCGCGCAAAATTACCTGACCAAATCCATGGCCGACGCCATCATCTATGACTACCTGGCCCTGCCCGCAGCCGGCGACGGCTTTGGTCCGGACTTGGTTGACCAGTTGAAAATCCGCGGCACGATCAGCGTTTTTTTTGGCACCATGCGCTTCCCGTTCAATTTTGACGAGCTGGTCAAGTCGCGGGTGACGAGTTGGAAGGACGGCCCGGTAAGGGTGTTGCGTCGGGGGGAAGGTTTTTTGGAAATCGCGGAGGTCAAGATCAAAGGCTCGGGCAGCGCGGTCCTGTTCTTCTATCCGAATTTCTTCATCTACCCCATGACCATTGACATGCCGCTGGACCTCAAAGCCGCGCTCACCGACATTGACCTGCGCGGGGTCACCGACTTCAGCAAGAACGCCTACGGCTGGCAGTATTATGACGGCCAAAACCCGCTCAACCCGCAAGTGGTCCTCGACGGAAAAATGAGCGAGGCCGAGAACAACCTCAAAATCCATTTCGACCACGACTGGCTCTGCCATGTCAACGGCCCGGGAAATTATTGCCACCGGATCGTGTTCCCGCCGGCCTGGAGCTTCAGCGGCAAGGAGGTCTTTTACCTGGACGATGCAAGCAAGAATGATCCGCCTGAGAGCGAGCCCGGACAGAGCGCCATCGGCTATCACTTCACCAATTTCATCAATGTCAAAAAAGGACCGCAGACCTATTATATGCACTACTACTTCCCGAAAAACTTCAAGCCCGGCGAGGAATGGCGGTTCCTCGACATCCTCGATCACCCGCTCAAGATTGAAACCCAAAAACTCTGATTCCCTCTTGAGCAAACATTTGCATTTCAGGCACTTGCAAAAATCTTGCTTTGGACGCACCAATCCCGTCAAACGCCTTGTTGTCAAAAAGCAAAAAATATTTTTTTTGCTTCTGCCAGACCTCAGAAGTTAACCGATCCTGGGTTGAGACTGCTAACAGCGTCCCTAATCCGTATCGCCTGGCCCGATCTTGAAAACCCGCCGTTGCGGGCTGCCCACGCCATTGCACTGGTGAAACGGATTAAATTGATTAAGATGAT
>CAIUDS010000177.1 GCA_903897985.1 uncultured delta proteobacterium | reverse complement strand
GGCCTGGGACTCACCCCCGAAGGCACCGCGGAGAAATTCATTGACGACAACGATAATACCTATGGCGGAAAAATCGTGACCAACCCCTCGGGCGGGCTGCTCTCCAAGGGGCATCCGCTCGGAGCCACCGGCCTGGCCCAATGCGCGGAACTGAACTGGCAATTGCGCGGCCAGTGCGGCAAGCGCCAGGTCGAGGGCGCCAAGGTCGGTCTCCAGCATAACATCGGCCTGGGCGGCGCCTGCGTGGTGACCATGTATCGCAAGGATTAACGAAAAGGTATTAGCGAGTAGAGAGAAGTAAAGAGAGGCGCGGGACTCAAATGTCCTGCGCCTCTTTTTATGGTGCGCTGGTTAGCTTTGCGGCAAAGGCGGATGAAATCTAATCAGCCGCCTTTGGCCAAGGCGGCCAATTTGGTCGCGACATCGTTGATCAGGAGCAGGCGCGAGGTGAAGTCTATGTTGAGGGGAACCTTTTGCTCGAGCTTGGCGCCGGTGGTGCTGCATGAGAAGGTCACCAGGTCGTCCCCCGCAAAAGTAACCACCGCCGCGGTCTTGCCCTTGCCCGCCAGTTCGGCGGCCCAATCCGACGGGATCACGCGGCCATAGGCCACATTGAACAAACTGGTGATGGCATTCTCGAAATCCTTTTTCGCGGTTTCATTCGCGCTCATTTTTCCCTCCCCTTTCCTCAACTGCCTCGACAAAATTCTCTTTGCCCCTTTTTAGCATCCTTAGCGCTCCCGCAAACCATTGTCAAGAAATATTCCGGTTTCGCCGGTTGCGCCCCGGGAAAATTCGGGTCCAGTTTATTTGAATCGCCAGGTATAGGCGCGTTTCACCGGCGCCCGGTCCACTTGGCATTCGCCTGACGCGGAACCGTCCATTCTGGAGCAAATAATATGGGTGCCGTCCCAAAGGGTGTATTCATCACGGCCCGTTCCGTAAAAGATTATGCTCATCGAGGCATTGGCATCATCCCATCCGTTCAGGTCGGGCCGGTCTTCCTTTCCCAGCGTGTCAATCTGCGCATCGAAGATGGGCAGAATTTTGCCGGTCCTCACGAACATCGGGATTTCACCCAGCCCGGCCGGAACCCGGGCGCGGACCGGTCCGCGATAGATTTTCCCGGTCCACCAATGCGCCCATTCCCCTTCCGGGAAATAAACCTCCCATTCCCGGGCGCCGCGCTCGAGCACCGGCGCCACCAGGATGCGGTCTCCGAGCAGGAACTGATAGTCCAGATGCCAGGTCTCCGGGTCGTCCGGATATTGGAGCATCAGATGGCGGGCAACCGGCCAGCCTTTGGCCGCGGCCTCATCCGCCAGGGTGTAGAGATAGGGAAAGAGCGAGGTGTGCAGCACGGCGTATTTCTTGTAATGGTCCAGGGTCTCGCGGTCCTGGTCGAACGACCAATGGTTGCAGATCTCGGCATTGCCGCGGTGGAGCCGCATCACCGGCAAGAGCGCGCCCAGTTCCGCCCAGCGCATGAACAACTCGCGGTCCGAGCTTTTGTTGACAAAGCAGTTGTATCCGGCGATGTCGGTGGTGACGATGGGTTGGCCGGAGATGCCGATGGACATGATGCCGGGAAGGTTGGAGGGCAGCCCGTCCAGCCTTTCAAAATTGGCGTTCTGGTCCCCGGTCCACATCACCGAAGCGTATCGCTGCGCGCCGGTATAGCCGCCCCGGACATAAAAGCAATAGTTCCCGTCCGGCCGGGCCTGGTCCCAGAATTCCCGAGCCAGTTTTGACCAGAGCAGATTATATTCATTATGCAAGTCCCATCCGGTCCGGCCATCGTAGCTCACCGCGTCCGGCGGGGTATGCTCTCCGAAATCGTGCATCCAGCCGTCCACTCCCATTTTTTCCGCCATGCCGAAGAAATTTTCCTTCCACCACTGCCGCGCCGCGGGGTTGGTCAAATCCACCTGGACCTTGTCCTCAAAGCCCAGTTTGAAAATATAGGTCCTGCCGTTCGAGTCCTTGGTGAAATAACCCTGGGCATCGCCCTGCTTGAACGCCTCGGTCTTCACGCTGATATAAGGCTGGAAATAGCCCAGATTGCGGAAGCCGTCCGCGTGCAGGTCCGCAATCATCTTTTCATAATGAGGATAGCGCTGCCGGTTCACCTCCCACTCGGTCCGCCACCACCAGTCCTCGTCCCAGATCGCAGTGGTCGGAATCTTTTCCGCCCGCAAAAGCTTTGCGATCTCATAGACCCGCGCCTCGCTCCCGACCGACGCGTTCATGGGCGCGAACACCCAGGGCTGCGGCACGGTGATCCGGCCGGTGTATCTGGTCTGGGCCTCGATTATGTCCAGCGGTTTGGGGCCATAGAAGATCAGGAAATCAAACCGGCGGTTCCAGTTTTCGATCCGGAGTTCGCGCGGGTTGGTCTTGCCGAAGTCAAATGAACTGTAGTGCGCATCGTCGAGCAGAAAGCCAAAGCCCCGGGCCGGATTGAGGAAAAACGGAACCGGATAATAGGTCATGTCCTCTCCCCGCGGGAAAGGATTGAAGCTGAGGTGGGGCAGATATTTGGAAATGGTGAAAAGCCCCAAGCCGCCTTCCTCGCTCCAAGTCCGCACCCGCGACCCGCCGTGTTCCACCGAATTGAACCGCTCGCCCATACCGTAGTAGCGGTCGTCCCGGTCCTTTCTAAACTTCATCCGGAAGCGGTTGGCTTGCTTATCCGCGATAATTTCGGTCTCCACCCGCAAGGTGTCGGGATCAATAAACCGCGCCTGCAACCGGATTAGCGCCGGTCCGCCGGCCCGGTTGCCAAGGTCAAGCTCGAGCAGATCGGCGCCCGGCCGCGTTGCCACCACCCGGTCCACTTCAGTCCAGGGTTTCTCGTTGCCTTTGCTCCAGAACCACCAGACGACCAACCGGCTGATTTTCTGGTCGGTGACCGTGGAAAAACTGAGCGGGCCCTCGCTCGCGAGCAGCTCGCGGCCTGCAAGGTCCAGCACCCGCAGGGAAAACGGCTCGCGCTCAACCTCCAGCCGCATCTTATCGCCCTGCAAAACCGCAGGCGCCGCCTTCAACGACCGGGAAACGAACGTCAGCGCGGCAAAAAATAAGCCGACAGCGCAGAAGGTTTTGCCGAAGCTTTTGAAATTTTTCACCTGATAACCTCCGGTTTGCCAAAATACTTAAAACCGCGCACCACCGCTTCGATTCTCCGCGCTGAGTATGGCTTCGCGCCGATCGCGAAACCCGGGCCTCGGTTCGCTTCTAATTATGTTAGGACCGCCGCAAAAGTCAAAAAACCGTGGCAAGCCGCCTGGTCATCTCAAGTCGCAATAACCGTTTCCTGCCATCAGATCGGGGCCGGCCCCCAGTTGAAGTGATTTAAGTTGAGCAGGGTGTAAATTTATTTTGCGCCCAGCCGGAGCTGGAGCTGGTTCAAGGCCGCTTCCAGCCGAGACTGGAGTCCCTCGCCGGAGATGCTTAGTTTGGAAAGCCTTTTGAGCGCAGTTTCATCTCCGATCTTGCCCAAGAGGTCGAGGCTGGCGGCCT
>CAIUDS010000176.1 GCA_903897985.1 uncultured delta proteobacterium | reverse complement strand
TCAGCCGGTTCCAACTGGCCACTTATGGTTCCAAAGAGGGGCCTTGAGCGGGATGGCATTGAGTGAGCAAAAGGATCAGACCCAGAAATGAGACAATCCTTGCGGATCGAGCCTTGATCGCCACCTTCTCTCCTCCTTTTCCCAGTTTTCCATTCCCATTTGAGAGCTTCAAATCTACTTTTTCTTAAATCAACTTCAGGTCAAAATTATGCCAGGGTTGAAAAGGGTTGTCAAGTCGGAGCAGGGGTCAGGGATCGGTGGTCGGTGGTCAGTGAAATTCCCGAATTCCGAATGCCCTGCGGCTGCTAGAAGAGTCGGCGGGAAGGGGTTATAATAGGGTAGCAATGGATGTATTACTTCTGACTGCGGTGGATCCGTTCAGCTACCAGATCATTCCGGACCTGGGCTTGATGTATCTGGCCAGTTCGGTCAAGGGCGCAGGATTGGAAGTCTCGCTCAAGGACCTGCGCAAGGATAAATTAGACTATGAGTGGCTGGCGGAATATGTCCGCAAAGAGCAGCCGGCGATTGTGGGCATCAAGTGCTACTCGCACGAGGTCAACCGCGTAAAACAGATGAGCGAACTCATCCGCGAGGCGCAGCCCAAAGCCAAGATCGTGGTGGGCGGTCCGCATCCGTCAATGGACCCCGCGGGCACGCTCTCGAAAATGCCCGCGGTGGATTATGTTTTCCTCGGCGAGTCCGAACGCAGTTTCTGCGCCTTTTCGCTCTGGGTGAAACAGGGTGCGGCAGGGCCGCCCCCGGATACTGTCCAGGGCATCGCGTTGCGGGAAGGCCCGGGCGCGGTCATCCGCAAGCCGGTTTTTGAAGAGGACCTGGGCAAACTACCGATGGCGGCCTGGGATATGGTTGATCCGCGCGACTATCCGGACGAGGCCACCGGCATTTTCGTTTCGGGATTCCCAGCGCCGCCCATGATGCTGAGCCGGGGCTGTCCGATCCAATGCGCCTACTGCGGCAGCCAGTATGTGATGGGCGAGAAGGTCCGGTACCGGCCGGCGACGAACATCCTCGAAGAAATCGCCTTCCTCGAGCAAAATTACGGGATCAGGAATTTCACTTTTGTGGATGACAACTACACCATGAGCCGGACCCGGGCGATGGAGCTGTTCGAGGCGCTGGCAGTTCGTGAACCCAAAATTGCGTTTACTTTTCCAAATGGGTTACGACCCCGCACGCTGGACGCGGAACTGCTCAAGGCGATGGAAAAGGCCGGGTGTTACGCGCTGGCGCTGGGGATCGAGTCCGGGTCGGACGAGACGCTCAAGCGGATGCGCAAGAAGCAGACGGTGTCCGAGATCCGCGAGACGGTTGCGCTGGTCCGGCGCGAGACCAAAATCCGGGTGACCGGCTTTTTCATCCTGGGCTATCCGGGCGAGACGCTGGACGATGTCCGGAACACGATCAAGTTCGCGACGGAGCTGCCGATCCATCACCCGCATTTTTGCGTGTTCGAGCCCATTCCAGGCACCGCGGTCTATGAGGAGCTGAGGAGGCAAGGCCTCATCCCGCCGGAGGGACTCGAGCCGGAGCAGTTGACCTTTGACAAGCCCTCGCTGGCGCTGCCGGGCCTGCCGGGCCGCGACCTGGTCCGGCTCCACCAATGGGCCTATCTCCGGTTTTATCTCAAGCCCTGGCGGATCTGGAATTTGCTGACCGAGCTCAAAAGCCCCGGCCATATTTTGGTGATCCTGCGAAGAATGATCAAGTTGCTCGGCTAACCGTACGGGCGACGCTCTGCGCCGGCCCCTTTTCATTTGACTTTAAACAGATCATCCAGAAACGCGAGCACGAACTGGGCCGCGGCTTTGCGATCCGGAATCGTGCCGATCATGCCGTAAATGGCGGCCATGCCGGAGGCGTCGGATTTACCCTTTTTCGAGAGTTCCGCCGCGGCCGAGCGCAGATCGGAAAGAAAGGGTTCCACCATCCGGGCATGATGCGGGGTAACGATCAGGTGCAGCGCCGGGGGCATTTGCTGCCGGTCCAGATGCCAGCCCTTTTTCTCCATCAACTCGCCCAGCTCGAACATGTTGAGAGTGTCCGAGCTGAACGCAAAGACCGACATGTCCGGCCGGCCCATGACCTTGAGCCCGGGAATGGCGTTGATGCCGTCAATGAGTTTCGCGGTGAGGTTCATGGCTTGGTCCGCCAGCTTTAAATATCCGTCTTCGCCGAGAAAATTCAAGACCGCCCAGGACGCGGCCAAGGCTCCGCCGGCCCGGGTGCCGGTCATGGTGGGCGAGGCATAGACCCCGCCCGGCCAGTCCGCATAAACATAAAACTGGCGCTTGCGCAATTCGCTGTTGCGGTAGGTAACGGTCGAGGCTCCTTTGGGACCGTAGCCGTATTTATGGATGTCCGCGGAGATGGAGCAGACGCCGGGCACGCTGAAATCAAAGGGGATGATTTTGCGGCCGAGCTTTTTGAGGAACGGCAGCATGAACCCGCCCAGACAGGCGTCGGTATGGAACCAGAGCTTATTTTCCAGGGCGAGCGCGGCCAGTTCCGGGATCGGGTCAATCACGCCGTAGGGGTAGCAGACCGCGGAGCCGGCGATCATTATGGTGTTGTTGGTGAGGGCCTTGCGGGCCGCTTGGGGGTCCGCGCGAAAATCGGGCGTGACCGGGATATGGACGGACTTGACTCCGAAATAATGGCCGGCCTTTTCAAAGGATGGATGGGCGGTGAGGGGCAGGATCATCTCGGGCGCGGTTGCCCCGGGCTTTTTTTCCCGGGCCCAGTCCCGCGCGGCCTTGACCGCGAGCATGATGCTTTCGGTGCCGCCGGTGGTCATGTTCCCGACCGCTTCGGGTCCGCCGAGCATGGCCGCGGTCATGGCGATCACCTCGGTCTCAAATTTTTTTAGGCTCGGGAAGGCCATCGGGTTCAAGCCGTTCTCCGAGAAGAACATCAAATAGGCTTCTTTGGCCAGTTCCAGCGTTTCCTCATTCGCGTGATACACCAGGCTCCAGGTTTTGCCGCCTCTCCAATCCGCATCCTGACCGCTGAACTCCCGCATCATTTTCAAGATCTGAGCCTTTGATTTTCCCCACTCCGGTAATTTCACCTGAGTCATCAAATCTCCTTCGAGCTACTTGATTTTAGCAGAGCAAAGATGATTGGGCAAAAAAGATTTGCTTTTCTCGAAGAGCCGGGATATAAGTATTGGCCTATGAAGCTGGTCCAATTTGAGAAGAAGCTCGGTTTGGCCGGAGCGACCGCGATCACGGTCGGCGCGGTGATCGGGGTCGGCATTTTCGTGATCGTAGGACCGATGGGCGCGAATTCGGGGGCATGGATGCCGGTGGTATTCGTGATTTCCGCGGTGCCCGCGGTCCTGGGCACCCTGGTGGCGG
>CAIUDS010000175.1 GCA_903897985.1 uncultured delta proteobacterium | reverse complement strand
GGCGTTTGACGGGAGTGGTGTATTCAGAGCATTTTAGGGTCGCGGGACAGGAATGTCCCGCCGCACTGATGCCTGCGGCCCCTAGAAGAGTGTCTACAGCACGAACGCTCGCACATTCAGGCCGAGCACGACAGGGCGAGCCCCCTCAGGAGCTTGTTTGAGGGGGATCATCGGTCATAATAGTATGCTCAAAAGATGATCAAGCTGACGGAAGTAACGGTAAGTTTCGGGGCGGACCCGATTTTGGACCGGGTGAGCTGGATGCTGACAGACCAGGACCGGGCGGGACTGGTCGGGGAGAACGGCTCGGGCAAGTCCACCCTGCTCAAGGTGATGGCGCGCGAGACTACGCCGGAGCGGGGCGAGGTTGAGGTACCGCGCGGCCAAGTGGTCGGGTACCTGCCGCAGCAGGATGTGGCGCACAAGGGCGCGACGCTCGAGCAGGAGATGCGCAAGGCTTTGGTGAGCATCCAGGAACTCGAGGCCGAATATAAAACCCTTGAGCAGAAAATCTCCACGGAAAAGATGGGCGAAGCCGAGCAAACGCGGCTGCTGCACCGGATGACGGAGTTGATGGACCAGTTCCGACACCGGGGTGGCTACGAGCAGGACGCGCGGATCGGGAAGGTGTTGAAGGGTTTGGGCTTCAGCGAGTCGGAATGGAAGAAGTCGGTGGAGGAATTCTCGGGCGGGTGGCAGATGCGGATCGCGCTGGCCAAGCTTTTGATCATGGAGCCGCATGTGCTCCTGCTCGACGAGCCGACCAACCATTTGGACCTCGAGGCGCGCAACTGGCTCGAGGAATACCTGCGCGAGTATCCTTATTCGTTCCTGATCGTTTCCCACGACCGCTATTTCCTGGATGTGACCATCAAGAAGATCGTGGAGGTCGAGGCGGGCAAGCTCACCGCCTATCACGGCAGTTATTCCTATTATTTCGAGGAGAAGCAGAAGCGGGTGGAGGCGCATGAACGCGCGTATGAGAAGCAGCAGGAGGAGATCGAGCGGACCAAGGCCTTCATCGCCAAATACAAGGCGGACAAGAAGCGCGCCGGGCAGACCCGCGACCGGGTGAAGCGGCTCGGGCGGATGGAGCTGATCGAGACGCCGCGTTATACCAAGCCGATCCGGTTCAAGTTCCCGGAGCCCCCGCGCGGCCCGCACGACATGCTCACGCTCAAGGACTTGGTCGCAAGATACGGAGATTACACGGTCTTTGACGGAGAAGGTTTGATGCTCTGCCGGGGCGAGAAGGTCGCGATGGTGGGCCCGAACGGCGCGGGCAAGTCCACGATGATGCAGATCCTTTCCGGCAAGAAGCCGGTGGACGGCGGGACGCGCAAGGTGGGCGACACGGTCAAGATCGCCTACTTCGGCCAGGACGCAGGGGACGACTTGAATCCGGAGGACACGGTTTATGAGGCGATGATGAAGGCCGCGCCGTTCGACATGATCCCGAGTCTGCGCGGCCTGCTCGGGGCGTTTTTGTTCAGCGGCGAGGACATCGAGAAGAAGGTGAAGGTGCTCTCGGGTGGAGAGAAAAGCCGGCTGGCGCTGGCGAAATTGCTGCTCAAGCCGGCGAACCTGTTGCTGTTGGACGAGCCGACCAATCATTTGGACCTGCGCGCCAAGGAAGTCTTGATGAACGCGTTCCGCGATTTCACCGGCACGCTGGTGTTTGTGGCGCATGACCGCTATTTCATGGAAGACCTGCCCGACCGGATCATCGAGGTGAACAACCACAAAATCACCAGCTACCTCGGCGATTACACGGACTATCTTTACGCCAAGGACGGCGAGGCCAGGTTTGCCGCGGGCAATGCGGCAAGCCCGGCGGCTCCGGCGGCGTTTGCGCAAAAAGTTGAAAAGGCGGACCAGCCTAAAGACGACCGGATGCGGCAGCGCGAAGAAGACAAGGCTCGCTCGCGCCTTGCGTCAAAAAGGAAAAAGCGGTTGGAAGAACTGGAGATATTGATTGAGCAGGCGGAGTCGAGCCTGAAGAAGATCGAGGAAGAGATGTTCAGTCCGGCGGTGGGGACCAACTACGCGAAGATCATGGAACTGACCATCGCCAAGAAAGACCTCCAGCAAAAACTCGAGGCGCTATATCAGGAATGGGACAAGATTCAGGTGGAAATCGAGCAGGCCGAGGCCCTGGCCACGCATAGGCTGATCAAGAAGGACCGATAGAATTTAATTGTTTTCATAGCCGGTCTTCCCGACCCCGCATTCCGGGCTTCGATGCACGCCTTATAGACCTTCTCTCCGAGACATGTTATTATTTTACCGGCGGCCATGTGTGATGAAGAAACTTTCGACCCGATCCTCGGCTACGACCCTTCCCAGGGCGGATCCGCGCCATATCCGCTCGACCTCACCGGCAGCCTGGCCTACCTGCTCGGGGCCGCAACCCGAAAGGATTCTTCCTGATGGTGGAAAGCGGCGACATTGACTGGGCCAACCACGCCAATAATTTCGCGGGGATGATCGGAACGGTCTGGAGTTTGGACGAAGCGGCGACGGCTCAAGTTATCCCGGCGGCGAACTCGCCTACAATACCGGCGGCCACACCAACGAACTGGTGACCATTTATGCCCGGGGAGCGCGCCTGGATTCGTTCGAGAAATTCGAGGGGTTTTGGTGCCCGGGCACCTTCATCCTGGACAATACCCAGGTGTTTCGCGCCATGTCCAAAGTCGCGGGCCTGAAATAACCTTGACTGCCATTAAGCCGCTGCGGACGCCTGCCGGCTTGACCGGCCTTCAAAGGCGCGAGTCGCTCAAATCCATAATTTGTCCTGAACAGCGCTTGAGTTGACAGTATCTACCGGACGCCGGCTACATTAAATTACCTCCATGCCTATATCCGGGCAAGCCGGAGCGAATTCTGCCCCGGCTACCGGCGACTGAACTTTGGCCCCAGAATATTGGGGCGTTTGCAATACGCCCCTCCAGGGATAGGAAAAAAGCCAGGGGCGGCCGACGGGGCCGCCCCTGGAGTTTCGGTTTAAAAGCGCGATTACGGAGTCCAGATCCCGCCGGTGTCAGTATAGTCATAACCAGTGGAGTTGTTCCAAGCGTAGCCGCCCCAGATGATCATTTTGGAGCCGGTCCATACTGCGGTGGCATCGTTCCTTAGTGCGGGCTCATTGGGCCAGAAGGCTTGTTTCCAGTTATCCGCGACCGGGTTATAGCGATAGCATCCGCCTCTGCAAACCACCATTTCCGAGCCGGTCCAAAGCGCGGTATGGCTCGACATATTGGGCGCATTGGTGGTGGCGGTGCCCTGCCAGAAGTTGGTATTGGGGTTATACCTGCCGCCGGTGTTGCCGTTGGCGCCAAAGATAATCATCACCGGAGTAGTTAAGCCGGTGGTCCAGACCGCGGTATGCCCGGTCCGGGCATCGGGAACATTGGTGATCGAAACCGGGCTCCAGGCATTCAAGGAAGGATTGTATCTGCCGCCGGTGTTGGTACTGCCGCTGTCGGTATATCCTCCCCAAACAATCATGCGCTGATTGGCGCCATAAACCGCCCAGACCGCGCTGTGCGAATTCCTGGGTGAAGGAACACTGGCTCCGGTGGAAGTTGGGGTCCAGAGATCGGTGGCCGGGTTATATCTGCCGCCGGTATTTAACCGAGTCCCGCAACTGCCACCATAACATCCGCCCCAGACAATCATCTCCGTTCCGGTCCAGATCGCGGTGTGGAAAGATCTGGCGCTGGGAGCGTCGGCCAGGGAAGTTGCAGACCAAGAATCGGTGGCCGGATCATATCTTCCGCCATCGCCATAATCAGAATAATAATCTGGCCAGAACCTGCCGCCCCAGACCACCATTTTCGAGCCGGTCCAGACCGCGGTGTGGCGCTCTCTTGCCGCCGGCGCATTGACGGTGGAGGTTGGGATCCAGGAATCGGTCACCGGATTATAGCGGGCGCCGTTATTATACCAGACATAATGGGAAGAGGTATCGTAATAGTAATAATATCCGCCCCAGACAATCATCTCGGCGCCGGTCCAGACCGCGGTGTGATATTCCCTGGGGGAAGGCGCGCCGACCGTGCTCACGACCGAAGTGGGGGTCCATGAATCGGTATCGGGGTTATAACGGCCGCCGTCATTGAAGCAATATTCCGAGGTGCCGTCCCAGTTGTAACCGCCCCAGATAATCAGTTCCGTATCGGTCCAGACCGCGGAATGATAGACCCGGGGAGAAGGGGCATTATCCGTGGAAATGGGGGTCCAGGTGTCAGAAGCCGGATCGTATTTCCCGCCGTCATTGAAATAATATTCGCCGTCATAACCGCCGAAGACAATCATCTCGGTCCCGGCCCAGGTGGCGGTGTGCAAATATCTGGGAGAAGGAGCATTGTCGGTGGTGAGGGAGGACCAGGAATTGGACCCGGAATTATATTTGGCGCCGTCGTTCAGGTATTGGGTGCCGTCGTATCCGCCCCAGACGATCATTTCCATATCCTTGTCATCCCAGACCGCGGTATGGAAGGCCCGGGCTCCGGGGGCTCCGCTCGGCGAGATCGGGGTCCAGTCATTGGTGGCGGGATTATATTTGGAGCCGTCATTATAATAAATATCGCCATCCCAACCGCCCCAGATGATCATGGAGTTCCCGTCCCAGACGGCCTGATGATACTCGCGGGGGGAAGGAGCGCCCGCGGTGGGAACCTCGGACCAAAGGTCGGTGGCCGGGTCATAACGATCGCCCACATTATTATAGACTCCTCCATCGAGTCCTCCCCAAAGGATCATTTCCTGGCCGGTCCAGACCGTGCTGAATCCTTCCCGGGAGGAGGTAAAGGCATGAGGCATAGAAGGCGTATCAACCCAGGTGTCAATCGCGGGCTGATATCGTTCCGGTTGCCACCAGCAACAGTTCGCCATGCCTCCGGCCACAATCGCCTCTTGGCCGTCCCAGACCGCGGCCGGGAATTTTACGCCGTTGGGAGCGTTGGTGATGATGGTGGGAATCCAGGTGTCCGAAGCAGGATTGTAGCGGGCGCCGGTATTGAGGGTGGTGTATGGATAGGGCACATTCATGCCGCCCCAGATGATCATTTCGGTCCCGGTCCAGACCGCGGCGTGCGCGAACCTCTTGGCGGGGGCGTTGGCGCGGGTGGGATACCAGCGGTCCATAAAGATTTGCCAGGAATAACTTGCCGGGCTGGCATCCACATGGCCCACCAGATCAATCGCGCGGACTTCAAAGAAATGACTCCCTGCCACCAGCCCCGGATAGCTCAAAGGCGAAACGCAGGGGACCCATCCCAGACTATCAATCTGGCACTCGAAATTGCAGCCCCAGGACTCGTTGCAGACAAAAGTAAAGGTTGCCGGGTCCTGGTTGTCGGGATCGGGCGGATGGGTCAGGATGGTGGTCTCCGGGGAAGAATGGTCAATCCGATAGCTGTAACTGGCCGGGCTCGGATCAGTATTTCCGGCCTGGTCAATCGCTCTGACCTCCAGGGTAGCTTCAGTTTCCGACCAAAGCCCCCAATCAAACGGCGAAGTGCAGTCGCCCCATCCACCGGCATTGCCGTTGCATTGGAAAGTGCAGGGCGGCTCGTCGCAGGCGAATTCAAAATGGGATGGATAGGCCGCGGTGGGATTGTCCGGGACCACGGTGAAGTAGGTGTCGGGCGGCATAAGATCAATGGTCCAGTCACGGACCGCGGGCGTGTCATCGGGGTTGCCGAGCGCATCCAAGGCCCGGACCTGGAATTCATGCGGTCCCTCGGCCAAGCCGGTATAGTTTTGCGGCGAACTGCAAGAGGCCCATCCGCTGGAATCCAACTGACATTCATAAGAGCAGCCTCCCTCGGAGCAGGAGAAGGAGAAACTGGCATCAGCGGAGCTGGAGGGATCCGGCGGATAGGAATTGAGATAGGTCTCCGGCCCGCTCAGGTCAATATACCAGTTGTATCCCGGCTCGGTGCCAGGATTACCCGCGAGGTCAAAAGCCCGGACATAGAACCAATGCCCGCCCTCTCCCAGTCCCAAGACCTCCTCGGGCGACGAGCAGGGATAATAACCGCTGCCATCCACCCGGCACTGGTAGTCGCAATAGGATTCATTGCAACTGAAGGTAAATTCCGGGCTGGGGTCCGCGGACGGATTGGCAGGCTGGGAATCTATCGAGGTGGTCGGGCCGATGCTGTCCCGTTGCCAGGAATAAGCGGCCGGGGTGGAGTCAACGATTGAGTTCTGGTCATAAGCCCGGACTTCAAAGAGATGAAAGCCGTCGCCCACATACCAGTTATAGGGGGAGTCGCATCCGGACCAACCGCCGGAATCCAGTCGGCATTCATAGGTGCAGCCGGGCTTGTTGCAGTTGAATTCAAAAATTGAAGGCCAGTCATTGCTGGGATCGGCCGGATGCGAGGTAATGAAGGTGTCCACCGGAGTGAGATCAATGAGCCAGGAATAAGCGGCCGGGGTGGGATCGGTGTTTCCCATGCCATCGGTTGCGCGGACCTCAAAGGTGTGGCTGCCCTCGGCCAAGCCCGTAAAGTCTTTCGGCGAGACGCAGGGCGAGAAGCCGCTGGAATCGAGGTTACACTCGAAGGCGCAAGACCCTTCGTTGCAGTTGAATTCAAAGGTTGCGAAGGTATCCGCGGTATAGGACGGCGGAGTGGAGGTCAGGTTGGTGTCGGGCGGGGTTGCGTCAATGGTCCAGGAGAACGCAGCCGGGGTGGGATCATAATGCCAGGCCTGATCCCGGGCGCGGACTTGGAAGGTGTGGCCGCCGTCGGGAATGCCGAAGTATTGGTAGGGGGACCCGCAATCAAACCAGCCGCCATTGTCGAGTTTGCACTCGTAGGCGCAATTGGGCTCGTTGCAGGTGAACTCGAATTGAGCGTCCCGCGAATTGCTCGGCTCGGGCGGACCCTGCGTGATATAGGTATCGGGTGTGGTCACATCGTAGATGGTCACCCCTGCCCAATTTTCCACCGGCTCGTTCTCGCCGTCGTCGTAGTAAGCAGCCACTTGGCCCCATTCCCCGCCCATCTGGGCCTCGAACAGATTGGGCGGCTCGAGTTGATCGAGGTCTCCGTCCGCATACCATTGGGTAAGGGTGCCGCAGTATCCGACCGTGCAGTCAACCCGGCTCGAATCCTCCAGCGTGCAGATGGCCGTGAACGACACGGTAGATCCCTCGGCAATCTCGATCTGCGCGGGTTCCACGATCAGGTCCACCACTTGCTGACACCCGCCCAGGATGACCGACCAGTCATAAGACGCCGGGCTCGGATCAACCATGCCGTTGTGCCAGGCGCGCACCTGGAAATTGTGAGAGCCCTGACCCAAGCCGAAAAATTCCTGCGGCGCCGAGCAGCCATACCATCCCTGGTTGTCCAATTGGCATTCATAGTTGCAATTGCCCTGGTCGCAACTGAATTCAAAGTAAGCATAGTCGGAAAAGCTCGGGTTGGGCGGAGCGGAATCTATGTAGGTTTCCGGCTGACTTACGCCGCCGAAAAACACCTCGGCATTGTCCCAGACCTGAGGATTGATCCCGTCATCAATTCGCGCAAAGACCGTGTCGCTGCCCTGGAACATGGGGGCCTGGAAAAGGTTGCGAGGATCGAGTTGAATGAGGGGGCCCATTCGCCACCAGAAGGTGTCAATCCCGCAATAGCCGTAGGTGCAATCCAGGGTGCTGGAATCAGCGAGCGTGCAGGTGGCGTCAAATAATACGGCATCCCCTTCTCCAATAAATGCCTGCGCGGGAGCCACCTCCAAGCCGGTAACCTGCTGGCATCCGCCCAAAATATATGACCAGTGATATGACGCGGGCATCGGGTCAACCTGGCCGTTGTTCCAGGCGCGAACCTGGAACAGGTGGCTGCCCTGGCTCAAGCCGAAAAAGTCCTGCGGCGAGGAACAGCCGGACCAGCCTCCCATGTCTAGTTGGCATTCATAGCTGCATCCGCCCTGGTTGCAGGAGAAGTCGAAACTGGCGTCCGGCGAACTGCTCGGATCCGGCGGCCAACTGTTAATATAGGTGTCAGGCGCCGGCCCGCCGGGGCGATAGGACAGGGTAATCACGCCCTGGTCGCAGTCGGAGCCGCAGTTGATGGGATTGTCCGGAAATGGCGTTTGCGTTTGATAGGAATCGTCCCAGACATAGCAGTCGTAATCTTCATCGGGATAAATCAGGACTTGGAACTGGTTATCCGGATAATCCAGCCAGTCGTCGGACTGGCCATGGGTCGAGTTCTGGCAATAGACATCAACCGAGGACACCGGATCCCCATTGGCGTCCTCCACCGAGCCGGTCACCGCGACGCCCTCGTAAGCCACATAAGTCCCCAGATCGGTATCCGCGGTGATGTTTGTGGAATCATGAATACTCATATACCTGGTCCCGTGCTCATCGTTGTAGTCTCTAAAATCCAGACCGATCTCCGTTTGTCCGGGATAGGCGCGACCCGTGATTTCCCCCTGATCGCTGGTTTCGTTGTCCGTGAGCAGCCGATCGAACGGGGTGTCCGACGGCATCGTTCCTGTGTACTCAGAATGGAAATTTCCCCAGATCGAGTCGCCATCCTGGTTCACCACATTGCCGGTCAGGAGATAGCCGTTATAAACGGTGACGGCGCCGAAATTCATTCCCCAAGGCGGGATCGTGAACGCATCAATCCTGCCCGTGGCGTAAGGTTGGGTGAAATAATCCTGCGGGCCAATATCCAATTGCACCGTGTCTGCAAACGCCGGCGCCAGGGCATATCCGTTCGGGTCGGTCACCGTCTTCTCGTCAAACTCATTTCGCAGGTCCACCTCCAGGCCGGGCACGCGCTGGCAGTTCTGGTTGATGGCCGTGATTTCAAACGGAACGCCTTTCGCCGCCGGGATGATTTGATCGGTCAGGTCGGAGTCTATCCAGCCGGCCATGCTCTCGGCCGGGGGATAGATCAGCTCCGCGGACAGATCGGCTCGGTAAGAATAGGTTGACCCGGGCTGAAGCGTGAGCGCAAAAGAGCCGTCCGCATAGATCGGGCCTTCGGCATAATTGTCTCCTTGCAGTTCCAGCCGGCCGCCGCCCAGGAAGATCGAATTGTCCGTGGCATCCGCCACATGGCCGGAGTAAATCACGCCCGGGTTCAGCGTGATGTCCGGGCGGTCGGATGAGGGCAAAAGCATTATGGGCTTCGCCGCGTATTACCGCACGTGTGCAAGCCAGTGTCCCACCCGCAGCAAGAAGCGCATCCTCAAATGACGTCCGTGTTACAAACGTGGGTGCAGGGTCTATGATCGCCGATCCCTCCTTGCAGATTTCCTCCAAGGTAT
>CAIUDS010000174.1 GCA_903897985.1 uncultured delta proteobacterium | reverse complement strand
GGAGCTTCTGCTTCATTCATCTTTTCTCCAACTGCAAAGCATTCACCACGGTATCTATTTTGGCGGGAAGCTTGAGAGTGGGCTCGCTGAACTTGATGGCATTGTCCGGGTCCTTCAGGCCATGGCCGGTGAGCGTGCACACAATCTTCTGGCCGTCGAACCGGGCCCCTTTTTCCTTCATCTTGAACAGGCCGGCCACGCTCGCGGCGCTCGCCGGCTCGCAGAAAATCCCCACGTTCCGTCCCAGATATTTATAGGCCTTAACGATCTCGTCGTCGCTCACCATGTCAATCACTCCTTCGCTCTCGTCGCGCGCGGCCTCCGCGCTTTTCCAACTCGCCGGGTTGCCGATCCGGATCGCGGTCGCGAGCGTCTCCGGGTTCTTGATCGGGTATCCGCGCACGATCGGCGCCGAGCCTTCGGCCTGGAAGCCGTTCATGTGCGGGAGCGATTTGGTCTTGCCCTTGGCGTTGTATTCCTTGTAGCCCTTCCAGTAGGCGGTGATGTTGCCGGCATTACCGACCGGGAGGAAATGCTGGTCGGGCGGCTGGCCCAACACATCGCAGATTTCAAAGGACGCGGTCTTTTGTCCCTCGATCCGATAGGGGTTGATCGAGTTCACGATCTCGACCTTGTATTTCTCGCCCAGCGCGCGCACGATCTCGAGCGCCTCGTCGAAATTGCCCTCGAGCTGGACCACCAAAGCCCCGTGCATCATGGCCTGGCTGAGTTTGCCGAGCGCGATCTTTCCCTCCGGGATCAGCACGATCGCTTTCATCCCGGCCCGGGCCGCATACGCCGCGGCGCTCGCGCTGGTGTTGCCCGTGCTCGCGCAGATCACCGCGCTCGCGCCCTCTTCTTTCGCCCGCGAAATCGCCACGGTCATGCCCCGGTCCTTGAACGACCCGGTCGGGTTCAAGCCCTCGAACTTGAAAAAGATTTCGGTGTTCTTGCCGATCTCCGCCGCCAATCGGCGCGATGGGATCAACGGGGTGTTGCCCTCCAAAAGCGTGACAATGCAGTCGTCCTTCTTGATCGGGAGGTATTCCCGATAGTGCCGGATCACTCCCTGCCACAAAAATTTCTTGCCGCCGTCCATACTTTCTCCCTTTCCGATCCCTGAAATCCAGACCCTATATTTGACCGTATTTGGTTTAAAATCAAGTTTGAGACTGCCGCAAGATGAAGAAAAAGTTTTGCCCGGCGAAGGATCTTTTGTTATACTGGCCGGGAACCGCGCAGGAGGAGTTGAGATGGAAAAGAAAATAGTTTTCCTTACCGGCATGTCGGGCTACTTGGGAACGCGGTTGTGCCTGGAACTGGAGCATCTGGACTGGTGCGAGCGGTTTTTCGGGATGGATGTGAAGAAGCCGCTTTATAAGTATGACAAGGGCGAATTCCGGCAGATGGACATTAACTCCCCGGCTCTTTTGATTGGGTTGCGGAGCTCAAGCCGGACATCATGGTCCATCTGGCGTATATCCTGGAGGAAACTCATAACCTCGGGCTCATGCATCGGGTGAATTTTGAAGGGTCGAAGAACGCGCTCGAGGCCGCAGGCCGCGCGGGCGTGAAACAGATCCTGGTCGCGAGTTCGGGCACGGCCTATGGGGCTTGGCCGGACAACCCGGCGGCTCTGAAGGAAGACCATGCGCTCAATGCCAATCCCGGGTTCCACTACGCAGTTGACAAGGTTAAGGTCGAAGGGCTTTGCCGGGAGTGCACGCAAAAGCATCCGCAGGTAATCCTGAGCCTGATCCGTCCCTGCGTGGTCTATGGCCCGAATGTCAGCAACTATTTGTCCGAGCTTTTCGATATGCCGGTGCTGACCACCATCCGGGGTTTTAACCCGCCGCTGCAGTTCGTGCACGAGGACGATGTAGTTAAGGCGGTGATTTCGATATTAGAGAAGAAGGGTCAGGGACCCTTTAACATTGCGCCGGAAGATACCATCACGATGGCCGAGATTTGCAGGATGAGCGGGAAGCTTCAAGTGAGAATACCCTATCCGCTGGTCAGGTTGATTGTGGGCTTGACCTGGGCCTCGCGGCTGCCGATGTATAATTTTTCCACGGCGTTCCTCGATTATATCCGGTACCCGTGGGTGGTGGACAGCGGTCGGATCAGGAACGAATTGGGCTACCGGTTCCGGTATTCCTCGCGCGAGACGGTTGAGATTATTCTGCGGGGCAAAGGGATCTTGGTCTGAAGAATTTAAGGCTTGTCGCTGTGGAGGTGGCCGCGGTTCCGGATGGGGGACAAGTCACTTCGGGCATTTCAGCTGGAGCTTTTTCAGGAAATCCGTTCCGGCCTCGGCTCCCAGATGGCTGCGCGCCTGCCAGGCCTGGTCGCATCTCCCCAGCTCCAGATAGGCATTGGCCAGATTTTGCCGGGCAAGAAGATACTTGGGATTAAGATTAACCGCCTCCCGGTATTCCCGGATCGCGCCTTCCCAGTCGTTCCTGCTCTTGAGCGCAGAGCCCAAATTATTGTGAGCCGCCGCATGTCCGGGATCCAAACGAATCGCCTCCTGATACTCCCGGATGGCCCCATCCTGATCGCCCTGTTTCCATAACCCTGCCCCCAGATTGTAATGAGAATCCGCATCCGAGGGGATCAGCCAGTTCGCCAGCCGGAAATAACTCATCGCCCTGGAATCATCGCCCTCCTGGTAATATTCTTGGGCGATATTCTGAAGGGACCTTTTCCGCGTGGGCGCTTTATTGATGGCATCCTTCCAGATCGTAAAATTATTTTTCCAAGCCGGGTTTCTTTGCCAGGTGAGGCCGGCATAGAAGAGCAGAATGCCGACGAACAGCGAGAGGACCAAGCCTCTGCCCCAAGTCTGATCTTTTTCCAGAAGTCCTTTCCAGGTTTTGGCGATCGCGATTGCTAAAGCCAGGCAAAAGCCAATGCTCGGAAGATAAAG
>CAIUDS010000173.1 GCA_903897985.1 uncultured delta proteobacterium | reverse complement strand
GAGGAAATCCTTGCCTAATTTTTCTTGATAATAGGGGAGCAGGCGGGCGCAGGCCGGATTTTTCATCAGCTCGCTTATCTCATAATGGTTAAGCTTTTCGGAAAAATCCACCACCGGGATGCCATGCTCCTGGGCCAGGTTGAGGATCACCTGCCGATAGACCGGCGCCAGTTCATAGGGCAGATAAAAGATCAGCCGGAAGCGGTTTTGTTGCGCCAGATAAATAAACTGGTTGAGGTTGTCCAAGAAATCCGCGGGAGGAACGCGACTATGCTTGAACCTTTTGCTGTCTTCCGCCATATTCACGCGCTCGTTCGACTGGCCGCCCTGCGATCGTTGCAGATTTTTCACGAACGCGAACTTTTCGGTCTGAACCAGTACCCGGATATAAAACTGGTACCATAGAAAAGTGGGCAGCGGCTGCGCCAGGAGCAGGAGCGGATATTCGAGCGGCGATTTATAGATTTTTCGCCAGCCCTTTTTGACCTCTCCGGCCATCACCAGGCGGTCGGGAATCCCCATGTTGGGCGGGGCGTCATCCAGGCCGAACCCGAGGATGACCAGGTCGGGCTGGTATTTCAGGAGGCGCTCGCTCAAGAAGATCAATCCCTGGCGGCTGGAATATCCAAACACCCCGCCATTGATGGTTTCGATGGGGGCTTGCCCCCCGACTCGATCATTGAGAATTTCTGCGAGCTGGGAGGGATATGTGTATTGGTCATCCACATCCAGGCCAAAAGTCACCGAGTCGCCCAGGCAGAGGATCCGGACGATGCTTGGAGACTTCGGCGGAATTTCACCCGGATGCCGAATCCCCTGGGAATTGATGCTTATCTCCCACTGCGCGTTGGTCCCTTTCCAAACCCGCGGGGCGTTTATGCCGACCGGCAAACGGGCGTGAAAATTTGGGGTCAGTGAATAAACCAGGTCCCAGTCCCGCCGGGAGAGCCTTTTCAGGGGGTAGTTTTTATACCAGACCCATCGGATAATTTCATTGGCGATTACAAACGGCAGAAAAACCGCGATCAGGAGGAAGACGAAAAACTTTAGACGCTTTTTCATTTCCCGGCTAGGTTAAAGCAAATGCATTGCAAAGTCAAAAAATCATTTTGCCGGCCAACTTGCCGCGGGCCGGTCCGATCGGGTCCTGAAAGTCAGGAAAATGCCGAGCGCCGACAAAGCCAGCAAGGTGGCAAGCGAGCACCAAAGTCCGACCCGGAAAGAAAGCGGCCGATAATAAAACCGGAGTTGGTGCCGGCCCGGTTCTGCATAAACCGCGCGGAAGGCATAATCCGCCCTCCAGATTCGGGCCGGCCTTCCGTCCAGTTCGGCCTGCCAGCCCGGGAAATAGTTCTCATCGAGAAATAGATACCCCGGGGATTGAGTTTGAAAAGAAACTAAAAACCGGTCGGGACTGGGCCGGGAAATCAAAACCGAATCCTGCCCGGGGACATCTTCCCCGGCCGCGACCTGCGGCGCTTCCGCGGGCGAAACCGCCAACTCCCGCCGAAAGTCAAAGGCCTGAGTCCGGATCAAGTTATAGGCCGCATCGGCATCGGCGGTTCTGATCCGGTGATAAACGGCCGCGCGCGCAAGCGGGGTTTTGTTTTCATAGACATAGAGGGGCGCGGAGCCCGCGGCGCGGTAGCGGCCTGATTTTTCCAACAACGGCACGGGATAACGCGAGAACGCCCAGCGCAGATTCAACAAATCAAGGAAATCAAGCCGCTCCTCCGTTAGCTGCAAAAAATCGCGCAGGGCGAATTGATCGTAAAAAATCACCTTGTCCGCCTTCCAGCGCAGGATTTTGGGGAAGACCAGACTCACTATTTGCAGATTGTTCCAGAGCGGGGACCTGGTCAAGGAATCCAAGCCGTCCGCCTCGAGGATCATTCCCGCGGAATAGGGAAGGCCGACATCGTCCACCACCAGGGGGCTGAAAATCGCATACCTTCCCTGAAGCGCGGTCCCGCCCAATTTGGCGGTCAGCGCGGGATCAAGCTTATATTCATCATAACTGACGCGCGGGAAATAAAACCAGGCCAGACCGTAAATATCCAGGATTGCGAGCAAGACCAGCCAGCTTTTCGGTTTCAGCCGGTTTTTCCAAAGTGGAAATGAAACGAGAACCGCGGCCAGCGCCATGCGGGCGATCATGGCCGGTTTGATCAGGAAGGAAGCCGCGCCGGTCAGGATGCCGTAGCCGGGAAAGAAATAAACGGCCCATTTTTCCAGGCGCGGGCTTTTCCGCTCAAGGAAATGGTCCAGACCGAAACCTGCGATCATCAAAAAACAGAATTCGAGCGCGGGCACAACCTTGCCGCCGTTTAATAATCTTCCGAACAAAGGGATCAAGGTGGAGAAGGGTCGGAGGAAAGGCGTGAAAATTATCGCCCAGAAAATAAGCATAATCAGGTAAAAATATGACAACGGAATCGGAGGCCGGTTGCGTCGGTCCCGGAGCGCGAGGATGAAGCCCAGCACGATGAGAAAACCGACATAGACCGGATAGCGGTCGGTGGCATCAGCATGACTGGCCCCGGGGATTATAGCTGGGAAAATCAGACCGAGCGCAACAAACAGGATCCCGGCCAGAACCATCAGCGGGGGGGATTCCCATTCGGGCATGTATGAGGATGCGCCCCGGATGGATTTTTGAAACAGCTCCATCAACGGGATCCATTGCGCCGAGGCCAGCAACAGGCAAACCGCAAGCCCCAGGCAGATCAGGAGCAAGCGCCGGTTCCGGTCTCCGGCCGAAATGACCCATGCCCACCAGAGCAGAAACAAGACCAGATAGATCAGGGCCTCGCTGTCGCCGCCTAGGAAGGCCGCGGAAAAAGCGAGAACCATGACCAAAAGCCACTTCAGACGGAGTCCGCCGGCCAGCTTGAGCGCGGCCAAAAAAAACAGCGGGACCCAGGCCAGGGTCTGGAGTGTGGGGATGAAACTCAGCTGCCGGAAAAACTCTCCGCCCAAGGACCAGGACAGGGCCAGAATAAAAGCCACCGCCGGGCTCCGGCCGGCGCTGCGGAACAGCCAGTAAGAGAGCCCCGCGGCCAGCGCGAGGTGCAGCATGATGCTGAGCGTGGTTGCCAGCGGGAACCTCAACAGATACAGGAACCCCGCCGGATACAGGCACCCGCTGTTGGAAAAAGCCAGAAAGGGCGCGCCGCAGAGATCATGCGGGTTCCAGAGCGGAAAATGTCCGGATAAATATGCCGAGCGAAAAAACGCCGCATACGGATGCCACTGGCTGGCCAGGTCGGAGGTGGCCGGCGAACCGAGCGCCGGGCGCCAGAGGAAAAGATTGGGAACCATCAAGCCGAGCACCAGGGCCAGGAGCAGACACAAGAATTTCAAATCCTCGGAGGCCGCCTCGCGCCTGGCATCGTTAATTCCCATGCGCGGCTAATATATCAAAAAGCGGCGGCTTTATCAAAAACCGGCATGAACGCACGGGATGTGCGTCCTTTGATTTTTTCCGTCCGGCCCGGTTCAATCCCAGACTTCGCCATAGTCTTTGCCCAGATAGGCGCGGCGGACCTCCGGGTCGTTCATCAGCTCCCGGGCGTCGCCTGAGAGGACCAGGCGTCCGGTCTCGAGCACATAGGCGCGGTCGGAAATGGCGAGCGCGGCCCCGGCGTTCTGTTCCACCAACAGGATGGTAGTCCCTTCCTTGCGCAGGCGGAAAATGGTCTCGAAGATTTCGCGCACCAGCTTGGGGGCGAGTCCCATGGAGGGCTCATCGAGCAGGAGCAATTTGGGTTTGGCCATGAGGGCGCGTCCGATTGCGAGCATCTGCTGCTCGCCGCCGCTCAAGGTCCCGGCCAGTTGTTTTTTCCGCTCGGCCAGCACCGGGAATAACCGATAGATTCGCGCGAGGTCTTGGTCAATCTCATCCCGGTTCTTGCGCTGCATGCGGAGATAGGCGCCGAGTTCAAGGTTTTCGAGCACGGTATGATGAAAGAAAATCTGGCGGCCTTCCGGAACCTGGGAAATGCCGAGCTTGACGATCTGGTCGGGGGCAAGGCCCTTCAGCGATTGGTCGTCGAAAGAAATTTCCCCGGAGGCCGGCGTGAGCAGTCCGGAAATGGTGTTGAGCAAAGTGGTCTTGCCGGCGCCGTTGGCGCCGATGAGGGACACCACTTCCCCGGCCTGGATGTGGATGGACACATTCCTAAGCGCCTGAATCTTCCCGTAGAAAGTGGATATGTTCTTTATCTTAAGCATTTCATCTTCTCAGCGACTTGATCCAATCCTCTTCTCCCAAATAGGCTTTGAGCACCGCGGGATTATGTTGGACCGCCTGAGGCGCGCCTTCCGCGATCTTGCGGCCCTGGTCGAGGACGGCCACCCGGTCGGAAAGGCCCATCACCAGACTCATGTCATGCTCGATTACTACAATGGTGATTTTTTTCGCGCGCAGCCCGGCAATGAAATTTGTCAAATCCTCGGTCTCGCGCTGGTTCAGGCCCGCGGCCGGCTCGTCGAGCATGAGCAGATGCGGCTCCGCGCAGAGCGCCCTTCCCAACTCGAGCATCCGCAGCTTGCCGAAAGGCAGGCTGCCCGCGGCCGCGTCCGCCGAATCGGAAAGGCCGATTCCCTTGAGCACGGCCTGAGCCTGCTCGCGCATCCGCTGTTCTTCTTTCCGCTCCCAAGGCGGCTTGAAAATGGCGGAAAAGAATCCGGCGCGGCCCTGGAGATGATTACCGACCATCAGGTTTTCGAGCACGCTCATGGCTTCAAAGATGCTGGGGTTCTGGAAGGTACGGAAGATGCCGAGCCTGGCGATCTGATGAGTCGGTAGCCGGGTGATGTTTTTCCGCTGAAAAAAGACCGAGCCGGAGTCGGAGGGAAAAATTCCGCTGACCACATTGAACAGGGTGGTCTTGCCGGCGCCGTTAGGCCCGATCAATCCCAGGATTTCGCCGGGGTTGACCTCGAAGCTAACGCCGTCCAAGGCCTTCAGCCCGCCGAAACTTTTTCTTATGTTTTCAAGCTTGAGCATTTTTTTTATGGTCGCGGTTCTTGACCCACTCATGCAGACCGGCCAGGATTCCGGCCAGTCCCTGTGGCGCGAACATCATCATCACGATGAGGATGGCGCCGTAGACAAGCATTTCGTAATCCTGGAGCACGGCGAGAAACTCGGGCAGGGCGGTGAGGAGGCCGGCCCCGAGCAGGGCGCCCCAGAGCGACTGGCTGCCGCCGATCACCACCATGGCCACCAGCTTGACCGAGACCAAAAATCCGAACGGGCTGGGGTTGACAAAACTGAGGTAGTGCGCGTAAAGGCTGCCGGCGAGGGAAGCGTAACCGGCGCTCACGGCGAAGATCAGGAGCTTAAGCCGGTTGACCGGAATCCCGAGCGAACCGGCCGCAGTCTGGTTCGAGCTGATGGCGCGGAGCGCGCGGCCGAGCCGGCTGTGGACGAGGTTAATGGAGAGCCCATAGAGGACCAGCAAAAAAATCCAAACCAGGAAATAAAATTTTTGGTCGCTGGCGAAAACCATGCCGAAGGCTTTGAGATGGGGGACATCGGTGAGCCCGGTGGGACCGCCGGTGAGTTCGACTTCCTCCTTGAAAATAATCTGGAGCACCATGCCGAGTCCGAGGGTGGCCATGGCCAGGTAATGGCCGTGGAGCTTGAGGGTGGGGATGCCGAGCAGAAACGCGAGCACGATGGTTGCGACCAGTCCGACCAGCATGGCCAGCCAGGGATCGAGGTGGAAACGGGTGGTCAGGACCGCGGAAAAATAGGCGCCGAATCCGAAGAAGCCGGCATGTCCGAGCGAGATTTGTCCGGCATAACCGATCAGCATGGTCAGGCCCAGGACGACGATGCCGAAGATGCCGATGATGATCAGCACCGAATAATAGTAGGGGCTGTGGACGAACGCGGGGAGCGTGAACACGAGCAGGGTGAGCGCGGCCCAGATGACGGCGTCGCGCTTCATCAAACTTTCTCCGCCCGCTTGCCGAGGATTCCGGCGGGCCGGAAATAGAGCATGAGGAGCAGGATCAGGAACGCGACGGCATCCTTGTAACCGGATGATACATAACCGGAGGAGAGCGATTCGGCGACACCGATGACGAGACCGCCGAGGATGGCGCCGGGGTTGGAGCCGAGCCCGCCCAGGATGGCGGCGCAGAAGCCCTTGAGCCCGAGCATGGTGCCGACATCATAGGAGGTGAAGGTGATGGGCGCGATCAGGACTCCGGCGAAGGCGCCGAGGGTGGCGCTGAGGCCGAAGCTGAACAGGATCATGCGCTCGACGCTGATGCCGCAGAGGCGGGCGGCCTTGGGGTTGAAGGCGCAGGCACGCAACGCTTTGCCGGTGATGGTGCGCTCGTAAAACACATGGAGCAGGATGACGGCGAGCACGGTCCCGGCCATGACCCAAAGGCTCTGGGTGGTCACCACCGCGCTGAAAACATGGAGGGGCGGCGCGGGGGTGAAGGCGGAAAGCGGGTGGTCATCTTTGCCCCAGATCAGCATGGCGGCGCCCTTGAGCAGGATGGAGCCGCCGATGGTGATAATGATCAGGTTCATGACCGAGGCTTTCCGGACCGGCCGGATGGCGAGCCGTTCGAAGGCGAGTCCGATCAACATGGTGGCGGCGATGGCGAGGATGACCGCGAGCCAGAGGGGGAGGCCGAGCCCGGCGAGCATGGTCACCGCGATCATGCCGCCAAGCATGACGAATTCGCCCTGGGCGAAGTTGATGATCTCGGTGGCGTTATAGATAATGGTGAACCCGAGCGCCACCAAGGCGTAGATCGCCCCGGTGGTGATCCCGGTGACCAGGTATTGGATCAGTTGATTATGCCAGCCCACGCCTGCCTCCAGACAAGGAAAAGGAGGTTTGGGCAAACGCCCAAACCTCCTCCCCCTAATCGCCCGGATCTACTTGATCAGTTCCCATTTGCCGTTCTGGATCTGCACCATCACAAAGGCGTCCTTGGTCAGGCCCTCGTGATCGGTCGGGGACATGTTGAAGATGCCCCCGCAGCCGGCATGCTTCTTGGTCTTCTCGATTTCCGCCCGGAGTTTCTCGGGTTCCGGGCCCGCCTTCTTGAGCGCGTCGGTCAGGATCATGAAGGCGTCATAAGCGTGACCGCCGAAAGTCGAGACCTTGGCGCCCGGGAATTTGGCTTCGTACCTGGTCTTGTAATCAATCAGCAGTTTCCGCTGCGGGTCGGTGACCGGAAGCTGGTCCGCCACGATCAGTTTTCCCGCGGGAAGGATAATGCCGTTGGCCGCGTCGCCGGCGAGATCGAGGAATTTCTGGTTGGCGATGCCGTGGCTCATGATCAATTTCTGGGTCATGCCCAGGTCCTTCAAGTTCTTGGCCACGATCGCCGGGCCTTTTCCGGTGGCCCAGCAGATCACGGCCTGGGCGTTGGTCCCTTTGATCTTGGTCATTTGCGCGGTCATGTCCGGGTCCTGATCCCCGAACTTCTCCTCATCCAAGATGTCAATCTTGAATTCGGCCGCCAGCCGTTTCAGCTCGCCCAAACCGGAATCGCCGAAGGCGTTGGATACGGTTATGAGCGCGACCTTGCTGATCTTGTTCTGGCTGCACCACTCGTAGATCTTGGACACGGCCAGACTGTCCGACTGCGCGGTCTTGAAAATCCAGGGCCGGGTCTGCTGAGTGTCCGGATCCTTGACGATCTTCCAACTCGCGGCGCAGCTGACCAACGGGAGCTTGGCCTCGCTCAGAATCGGCACGATGGGCATGGTTGTGGGAGAGGTGGTGGTGCCGATCACCGCGATCACCTTATCATCATTGACCAGCTTCTTGGCCAGGAGCACAGACTTGGTCGCGTCGTTCTCATTGTCGTAAAGGATGAGTTCGACTTTGTGTCCATTGATGCCGCCCTTGGCGTTGAGATCGTCAGCCAACATGGTAAGCGTCTGTTTCTCGGGCTCCCCGAGACCGGATTGCGGCCCGGTCGCGTCAATCACCGCGCCGATCTTATAGGTTTCTGTCGCTTTTTCCGCGGTGTTCGCGACCGAGAACGCAACGATCCCGGCCAGCGCCGCGAAAACGATGACTATCGCCAGTTTCTTCATTTTCTCCTCCTTGGTTAGAAGAACAGCCAGAAGCTCATGCAGAGCCGGTTGACGATGCCGTTGTGCCAATCCACCGGGGCGCCTTCATCCAGTTTGGCCAATTCGTAATAAGTATGCACCTGCATCCAGTCCAGGCTGACATCCACGGACTTGGGCACCACCCAATAATGGACCGCGCCGTAAATCATGCTGTTCCTGGTGATTGCGGAGAAAGCAGGCTTGCCGTTATTCATGACCGCGGCCAGTCCGGCATCTTCCAACTGATCGTTGTTCACATTGTCCTCGCCGTAGCCGGCATAGATAACAAAGTTGCTGATCGGCCCCAATTCGATTTCTCCCCATCCGCCCTGGTCGCGCAGAGCGTGATAGCTGCCATTATCATCCAGCACCCAGCCCTGGCCCACGCCGCCGGTGTACCAGCCGTCCAGGTTGGCGCCGTAGAAATATTCGCCGTTCAGAGACAGCCACTTGGCGAGCGGGAGCATCATGTGTCCGTTATAGCTCCAGCTCTTGATCCTGGTGGAGTCCGCGTCGGTCAACTCCTCCACGCCATAATGGCCGGTGAACCCGAGTTTGAAGGGCTTGCCGTTCATGATGGTGTCCCACACCAGGCCGTATTGGAAATCAGGCGCGCCGGAATTTTCTCCCGAGCTGTCATCGTAGAAGAACATGTAATCGCCGAGCTTGCGGTCCGCGGCCAACTGGATCTGCAGTTTGCCGTCCACCAGGTAGGTGGTGAAACGAACCTGGGGAATGCGGTATCCCAAGTTGCCCATTTCCGCGCCCGCGGTGTAGTTGCTGACATGGGGGTAGATCGGGCTCATCACCATCCACTCGTTTCCGGCCAGGATGCCGAACATTTTTGATTTCAACTCGACTTCCGCGATCCGGAGCTCAAAATTACCCTTATTCTCGTCCTCGAAACTCGAAACCGTCATCAAACCGGTCGCTGAATCAACTTTGGTGGCCAGCTTCGGGCTGACTCCGTAGAAATCGCCTTCAAACTTGCCCAAGGCCTGCCAGCCATCGCCAAAAGTCGGGCCCGCGATTTTCGCTCCGAACCGGGTCTGACGGGCGGTGACTCCAAAGGCCGGGGATTCATTATTCCTTTTCTGATCTTCATCCGCCGGGGCCAGGAATCCATCCACCAGATTTCCAGGCGGCGCCAAAACTACATAATTCAAGCCATAGGCTCTCTCGAAATTGTAGATCACATCGGTTTTGACATATCCATAGAAAGTGACATTCAGGTTGCTCAGCACATTTTTGGGCCCTTCCTGGGCGCCCGCGGCCGTGCCCATGACCAGGGCGAGGCCGACCATCATCGCCAACAATGTCTTTTTCATTACTTCTCCCTCCTTCAATTATTTTTTCTAAAACCTCTTTTCGAACCCAATGACCTTTTCGTTTCCCCCTTGGTTTCGATCCCCCCTTTCGTGAAATTTGAGTTGCCTGTTATCAAATCACTATAACTTGCGCTTGTCAATAACCCTTTGCGCCTTGCCCTCCGAGCGTTGGATGGTCCGGGGTTCCACCAGCCGGACCTTGGCGCTCACCTGATATAATTCCCGGATTTCGTTTTCGATCCGTTTCTGGAGCGCTTCCAGCGACTTGACCATATCGGTCATCATTTTCTCGTTCATTTCCACCTGCACCTCGAGCGTGTCCAGGTTGTTGACCCGGTCCACGATCAACTGGTAATGCGGCTCCACGCCCTCGATGCGCATGAGCAAGTCCTCGATCTGGCTCGGGAACAGGTTGACCCCCCGGATGATGAGCATGTCGTCGGTCCGGCCCTTGATCCGGGCCAGCCGGTGGCTGGTTCTGCCGCAATCACATGCGCCGGGGATGATCCGACTGATGTCGCGGGTCCGGTAGCGGATGATAGGAAAGGCTTCTTTATGGATGGTAGTGATGACCAGTTCCCCCCATTCGCCCTCCGCCACCGGCTTCAAAGTCTCCGGGTCAATCACTTCGATCAGGAACACATCATCGGCGATGTGCTGGCCGTTCCGGCACAGGCACTCGCCGGAAACCCCGGGACCCATCACTTCGGAAAGGCCGTAGTTGTCGGTGGCGGTAAGATAAAGGCGGTCCTCAATTTCCTCGCGCATGCGCTCGCTCCACGGCTCCGCGCCGAACAAACCCCATTTCAAAGACAGGCTCTTGGGGTCCACCCCCATCTCCGCCATGGTCTCGGCCAGGTAGAGCGCATAGCTGGGCGTGCACACCAGCGCCGTGGTCTTGTAGTCCTGCATGATCAGGATCTGCTTGCGGGTGTTGCCGCTCGAGCTCGGGATCACGCTGGCGCCGATTTTTTCCGCGCCGTAGTGGTGCCCGAACCCGCCGGTGAACAGGCCGTAATTGAAGGCGATCTGAACCACATCGTCCGCGGTCACGCCGGCCGCGGTCTGCATCCGGGCCACCACCTCGGCCCAGACCTCGAGGTCGTTCTTGGTGTATCCGACCACGGTGGGCTTGCCGGTGGTGCCGGAGGACGAGTGAATGCGGACCACCTCCCGGAGCGGAACGGCGAACAGGCCGTAAGGATAGTTATCGCGGAGGTCGTTCTTGACCGTGAAGGGCAGCCGGGCCAGGTCTTCCAGAGACCTCAGCTGCTCCGGCTCAAATTTGATTTCATCGAATTTCTTGCGGTAATAGCGGACATTGCGATAGACCTTCTGGAGCGTGGCCTGGAGCCGCTCGAGCTGGAGTTGGGACATCTCGTCCCGGCTCATTTGCTCGTACCGGGGGTTCCAGATCCGGCGCTCGATTTTATCGCAAGCTACCTTCATTTCTCCAGCGCCAACATCTCTTCGTTAGTCAGAACTTTGACCTGGGTCTTCTTGAGCGCCTCGACCGCGCGGTCCGGGTCGTCAAAGCGGAACACGATCAGGGCGTCCTTCCGCCTGGCCACAAAGGCATACATGTATTCGACATTCAGCCCCTTTTCCGCGAAGACCTTGAGCACCTTGCCCAGGGACCCCGGCTCGTCCGGGATTTCAATGACCAGGACTTCGGTTTCGGTCACGGTAAATCTTTTGTCCTTCAGGGCCTTTTTGGCTTTTTCAGAATCGGGCACGATCATCCGGATCACCCCGAAATCGCTGCTCTCGGCCACGGTCAGGGCCATGATATTGATCCCGGCGTCGCCCAGGGTCAGGGCCATTTCCGCCAGCCGGCCGGGCTGGTTTTCCATGAAAACCGAAATCTGTTTTAGTTTCATTCCCCCACCTCCACGGTTTGGAAATTTACAGCTTGCGCTTGTCAATCACGCGCTGGGCCTTGCCCTCGAAACGCTTGATGGTGCGCGGCTCGACCAGGGTGATCTTGGCGTTCACGCCCAGGAAGTCTTTAAGGTCGCGCTCGAGTTTCTTCTTGAGTTGGTCCATTTTCTTCATCTCGTCCGAGAAGATCTTGTCGCTCACCTCGACCTGGATTTCCAGCTCGTCCAGCGTGCCCTTGCGGTCAACCACGATCTGGTAGTGCGGCTCGAGCCCCTCGATTTTAAGGAGCACATGCTCGATCTGGCTGGGGAAGACATTGACGCCCCGGATGATGAGCATGTCGTCGGTCCGGCCAGTGATGCGCTCCATCCGGTAAAAGGTCCGGCCGCAGGCGCACGGCTCGGCGATCAGGCGGCTCAGGTCGCGGGTGCGATAGCGGATCAGGGGGAAGGCCTCTTTGGTCAGGCTGGTGAAGACCAGTTCGCCCAGCTCTCCGGGCGGCACCGGCTCGAGGGTTTTGGGATTGATCACCTCGACCAGGAAATGGTCTTCATAGACATGCAACCCGTGCTGGGCCTCGAGGCATTCGCAGCTCACGCCCGGGCCGATCACCTCGGAAAGCCCGTAAATATCGAGCGCCTTGATGTTCAACTGCTTCTCGATCTCGGTCCGCATCGCCTCGCTCCAAGGCTCGGCGCCGAATATTCCCACCCGCAGTTTCAGGCTCTTGATGTCAACGCCCTGCTGCTTGGCGGTATCCGCCAGGTTCAGAGCGTAGCTGGGGGTGCAGCAGAGCACGGTGGACCCGAAATCCTGCATGATCAGGATCTGGCGCTGGGTCTGCCCGCCCGAGATCGGGATCACGGTTGCGCCCATGCGCTCGGCGCCGTAATGGAACCCGAGCCCGCCGGTGAACAGGCCGTAGCCGTAGGCATTGTGGATGATGTCGCCTTCGTGGACGCCGGCTCCGACCAGGGCGCGCGCCATCAGGTCCGACCACATCTCGATGTCCTTCTTGGTGTAGCCGACCACCGTGGGCTTGCCGGTGGTGCCGGAGGACGCGTGCACCCGGACCACCTCGGTCATGGGCGTGGCGAACATGCCGAACGGATAGTTCTGCCGGAGGTGGTCCTTGATCGTGAAGGGCAGCAGCCGGACATCCGAGACATCCTTCAGGTCCGACGGTTTGACCTTGGCCTGGTCAAACTGCGTTTTGTAAAAAGGCACCCGGTCATAAACCCGTTGCGCCACCGCTTTCAAGCGCTCAAGCTGCAGTTCCTTCAAATCCTTTCTGGGCAGGGTTTCTTCCCGATTCCAAATCATCGTCCTCTCCCTTTCTTAAAGTTCCGCCGATTTTACCAAAACCCGCAAATAAAATCAAGAAGCTGGCCGCCGAATCTTCTAATCTTGCTTAAACCGCCCTGCCTGGAACCCGGACCCGCCAAATACTTGGCCAAGTCCATGCCCCGCCTCAGACATTCTTGCGGGGCGCGGCCACTCTTGGCTGCGCACTTTAAAATTCAACGAGTTACGATTTTACCGCTCAAGATACTCCTTCCCCCTCAAAACCGTCTTTTGTTGATTTCAAGAGTCACAACTTTTTTTCTTTGGAGTAAGCGCAAAAGCTGTACTTGCCCCGGTGGAAACCCCGGGGTCAAGGGCTATGCCCTTGCTGGACCAATGATGATTCAGTCGTCCTTGGGTCTGAGAGGCTAACAGCCAGGCAAAGGCGTATTGCAATCCGCCCGTGCCAATCCCGAGTCCCATGTCGTCCAGTCGCGCTGAAATTTACCCACGCAAGCCCCGGGAAATCATCCACCGATTAACACAGATTAACACAGATAAAAAAAATCATTCGGTGTGAGGCGCCCGCGTGGACACGCGTGTCCCGCGGCGCCCAACCGAGGTCAAGGTCTTCGACCTTGCCGTGGGACGCATGTGCAAAGAACCGCTCGCATTGCCGGGGGCATCAAGTTCGTTGTCAGATGCTGGGCCCAGTCCGGAATCGTTGTCCGCCGTGCGTAAGCCCCGGGGGCTGGGAGTTGGGGGTTTGGAGTTGGGCAATTACCCAATCCCTCTTGTCCGCCATAGCTCTGCAATCAGAGCGAAGGCGGAAAATCCCAATCCCTGACCCCAGGTGCGAACTCGCGCATGGGTCGCTCCCGAGCATCATGCCGAGAGCGAACATCGAAGAAAATGGTTTAAAAGAACCTCAGTTTCAAAGTCTCAAGGTCTCAAAGTTTCAAGGTTAGGAATCAAAACGCAGTCTTGCCATCACCTCCCTTGCGACCGCTCTAACCTTTGAACCTTTAAACCTTTCAACTTTTAAACCTGCGATTTTTACCCCTAGCAGGGTGTTGAAAAATTCCCTATTCTTCCTGTTTTTTCTCCTTCGACCATGTTTCAACTAGACTTCAGACCATTTGCGCTTGCTTTATTTCGGTCAACTCATTCAATTTTCTC
>CAIUDS010000172.1 GCA_903897985.1 uncultured delta proteobacterium | reverse complement strand
CTTCCGGGAAAGCTCGGCAAAATCCCGGAATGGAATCCCGCGTTCCTTTGCCCAGGCAATGACTGCCTCCTCATCCAGGGTGACCAGTCCGACCAGGAATTTTTGGGCGTCCCCATAAGCCAGAAACTCGCTGACATATTTGTCGGTCTTCATCAGGTTTTCAATATTTTGAGGAGCGATATTTTTTCCGCCCGCGGTGATGATCAAATCTTTTTTTCGGTCCGTGATCTTGAGGATTCCGTCCGGATCAATCTCGCCGATGTCCCCGGAATGAAAAAAGCCGTCCGGCTCAAAGCCTTCCCGGGTTTTCTCGGGCTCCTTGAAATATCCCTTGAAGACATTTCCGCCCCGAACCAGGATTTCGCCGTCCTCCGCCAGCCGGAGCTCAACCCCTTTCAGAGGCAAGCCCACGGTGCCGAGCTTGAGCTTGCCCGGGCGGGTGATGGTGGCCGGCGCGGAAGTTTCCGTCATTCCCCAGCTTTCCAGAACCATCAGGTCCAGCCCGGCAAAAAATTCCAGAATCTCCCGGGCAATCGGCGCCGCCCCGCTCACCATAAATCTAATCCGTCCTCCGAAACGCTCCTTGACCTTGCGGAACACCAGGAAATTGGCCAGGTAAAATTTGGGCTTAAGCGGCCAGGGCATCGGCTTTTGATTGAACCGATAGCCGCTTGCCTTTTTGCCCACCCCGATCGCCCACCAGAACAATTTTCTCTTGAAACCGGATTCCTGGTCCAGCCGCTTGAGCAAGCCGGAATAAATCTTCTCATAAACCCGGGGCGCGCCCAAAAGGAAAGTCGGCTTCATCTCCGCAATGTTATTGGTCAGCTTGTCCATTCCTTCGGCAATCGCAATCGGGATCCCGCGGAAAAGCTCAAAATATATTCCGCAGATCCGCTCCATGGCATGCGCGTAAGGCAGGTAAGACAAATGCAAGTCCGAATTATCCGGGGAAAGGAGATCCCCCAGAACCTCTTCCAGCGCATGATAAACCCAGATAATGTTTCCGTGGGTGAGCATTGCCCCCTTGGGCGGGCCGGTAGTGCCCGAAGTGTAAATCAGGGTCAACAAATGCTCCGGAGTCAAAGCCTCAATCCGGCGTTTTAATTCTTCCGGATGCCCCTGCGCAAAGTTCCTTCCCAGCTCCCGCAATTGCTCCAGACCGATCGCATCCTCCGGATAGCTCGGGAGCCGGTCAAACATAATCAGCTTCTGTAGATTCTTCATCCGCTGTCCCCGGCCTTCCAGCTTCCGCAACTGTCCCGGGTTGGACACGAAAATCCACCTGGCGTCGGAATGATTGACAATGTATTCAACCTCATCCGCCAGGTTGGAAGGATAGACCGCGGCCGTGGCCCCGCCCGCGGAGATAATGCCCAAATCCGCGTAAAGCCATTCCAGCCGGTTCTCGCTCAAAATGCAGACCCGATCGGCGATTTGCAGGCCCAGCGCGATCAGACCATGAGCAATCTCGGAGATGCCTTGGCCGGCTTCTCCCCAACTGATCGCTCGCCATTCGCCCTGCTCCTTGTTATGGAACAGAACCAGGTCCGGATGCTCCTTGACCCGGTCAAAAAATTTTTGTGGAATACTATGCTCCATCTCCGTAATTCTCATTCTCCGTGAAATGTACGAGCGGCCTTGGCCGCGATTCGTGGCGCAGACATCCCGCGTATTCCGCGAAATTTTCTGCGCTCCATTCATTATACACTTCTTTCTAGGGGTGCAGAAAGGCGCAATGTAGGTCTCGCCTCGGGCGGGATTGCCCTGCCCAGGGGCGCCCAAGCCGCGCCCCTACTAAGCCCCAAACCGGCACGAACCCCGCCTGGGCCAGCGCTTGACCAAGTTGGCCGTCCCGCTAGAATTAAAGCGAGACTAATTTGGTGTTATAGAAACCGGGGGCGATACACCGGGAAGGAAGGATTAAGATGAACGCGCATTCGGCCTCAGATGTTGGGAACAGGGAAAATCATTTGCGGGCCTTTAATCTGGATGAATTTCCCCGGCTGAAAAAGCTGAGACAGGAGCTGTTATCGGCGCAGACGGCGATCTGTATTGAGCGCGCCCGGCTGGTCACGGAGTTTTTTCTGGAAAAGGGATTTGACGAGAAAAGGCCGGTCCTGCGCCAAGCCGAGGTTCTGCGCTATGTCCTGGAACGGCTCACTCCGGTTGTTTTTGAGCAGGAACTGATCGTGGGTTCAACCACCCGACACCGGCTCGGGATGGTGGTGTATCCCGAATTCCTTTCCCTCACCATCTGGCCGGAATTACCAACCATTTCCCGGCGGCCGGTTGATCCTTTTTCAATATCTGACGAGGATGCTGACTATCTGGCAAATGTGGTGTTTCCGTTCTGGAAAGACCGCACCATTATTGAATATGTCCGCCGGGAGAACCACAACCCCGAGTTTCTGAGGTTGATGGAGCGGATTGTCTTTTTCGCGCTATCCAAAGCCAATGGGATCACGCATCTGATTGCGGATTACGAGACCCTGGTTCAGCGCGGACTTGCCAGCCTGATCGAGGACGCCGCGGAGCGGGAACAAAGCGCAAAGGACGACGAGCGCAAGGAGTTTTATCAAGCGGTCCAAATCTGTTTCAAGGGAGTGATCGGGCTCGCGGAGCGGTATGCCGAGGCTTGCGAAACCGAAATGGCTCATAGTTCTCCGGAACGCGGTCAGGAACTCAAGGAGATTGCGTCGGTTTTAAGGAAGGTCCCGGCTCAACCGGCTTCCACCCTTCAAGAGGCGCTGCAGTCCATCTGGATCACCCAGGTGGCCCTGCATCAGGAGAACAGCAATATGGCTCTGAGCTTCGGCAGGATTGACCAGATTTTATACCCCTTTTACGAGGCGGATCGGAGGGCGGGACGCATTGATGAAAAAAGGGCCGCGGAGCTGATCGGATGCTTCTT
>CAIUDS010000171.1 GCA_903897985.1 uncultured delta proteobacterium | reverse complement strand
CTGGTCGGTGCACCAGTACCAGATCCCGAGCATGGTGATGCCGAAGGTGGTGCCGAGCCAGGGATAGACCGGGTCGTTGATCGGTTTGATCATGTGGAAAAAGTCCGGCGGGAGCGCGGCGCGCAGACCCGCGAACCAGCCCACCTTGTCGAGCCCGATCCAGGTGAGGATGACGGACCCGATCAGGAAGATGAAGGCCTGGACCATGTCGGTGTAAATGACCGCGGCCAGGCCGCCGGAGATGGTGTAGATGCCGGTGGCGACGACCAAAATCATGGCCGAGACCAGGATGGGCCAGCCGGTGATGGCTTTGATCAGGATGGCGCCGGCGAACAGGCCGACGGAAATCTTCGTGAACACATAAGCGAACAGCGAAATTCCGGTCAGGCCCCAGCGGCAGCCGGGCGAAAACCTGCGCTCGAGGAATTCGGGCATGGTGAAGACCTTGCTGCCGAGGTAGTAGGGCAGGAACACCCAGGCCAGGAACAGGATGCAAAAGACCGCGGTCATTTCATAGGCGCCCACGGCCAGGCCGGTGCTGGCGCCCGAGCCGGCCAGGCCGATCAAATGCTCGGAGCCGATGTTGGTGGCGAAGATGGAGGCGCCGATGGCGAGCCAGCCCACATTGCCGCCGGCGAGGAAATAATCGCGCGCGGTTTTCTTTTTGCGCGAGAAATAAAACCCGACCGCGAAAACCACCGTGAAATAAGCCGCGATAGTGACCCAGTCAATTGTGTTCAAGCCCATCTTCTCCCTCCCCGGGGAGCAGGCACTCTTGTCTGCTCACGATTAAATGCCGACAATATTTTTACCGCATTTTTAAAGAAAAAGAAACCGGCTCGCACAGGGCCTGAAGATTTTCAGCCGGAGTGCGGGAGGGGATTTCGCACCCGGCCGCGATCATGAATGGATTCCCGACCTGCTCGTAAATCCGGCGGACTTGATCGCGGATATTCTCCGGCGTGCCCTGCATGACCGCGGCCACCGGGTCCAGGTTTCCCGCCAGGGTCACCTTGTGACCCACGGTTGTGCGCGCTGTGCCCATATCCACCGGGTGGTCCACATCCAAGATGTCCACTCCCAGCTTGGCAATGCCCGGCAGCAGGTGGGTGATGTTCCCGCAAATGTGCAGGCGCACCAATCCGCCCAGCTTGTGGATGGCGTCCACCAGCCGCTTCTCCCGGGGCTGGACCAGCCGCTGATATAAACTCGGCGAAAGCTGGCTGGCAATGGCGTCGCCCATGCCGATGGTGTCGGCCCCGGCCTCGAGTTGCGCCCGGGCAAAAGCAATGCCGACTTCGGCGCAGCGGTCCATCAGTTCCGCGGCATACGCTTCGTCGTCCATCAGGTCCAGCATGAAATTGGCAACGCCGCGCAAATCCGCGGCTTCCGCGGCCGGGCCCTCGATCCAGCCCAGGATGGAATATTCTCCGCCGGCCTGCTTCCGGTATTCGCGGATGGCCGCGATGCGATCGAGCATACGCTCGTCCGTCAAAGGATCAGCAGGCTTAAGCAAGGCCAAATCTTTTTTCTCGGAAAGCGGCGGATGCGGACAGCGCGGCGGGCCGTCCGGATAGAAAACAATTTCGCCGCCAAACCCGTGGGTCTCGCGGAAAGGATCGGAGATGGCGCTGAGCTGATCCATGCCGAAATCGCGGGCGCAGGCCAGGTTGGCCCTGACCAGCACGCGATAGTCGGCGGCAAAGGCGGCGTAATTCTCGCCGATATATTCCGCGGCGAACTGCATGAGGATGGGGATGCGGGGCAGAAAATCCGGAGGTTGCCGATTGAGGACCGCCAAATAACGCTCGAGGCTGTTCATGTCCGGGTCCGGCTCAGGGCAAGGAAACCGGTTTGGGCTTGCCGGTCCAGGCTCGGTTGTCGCCGAGGTTGCCGTAAAGGTTCCCGCCCCAGCACCAGAGCGTGCCGTCGGTCCGGACGGCGCAGGTATGCTTGAACGCGCCGGTGGCATTGGCCCAGGTCGTGGCCAGGCTGGATTCCCGGGTCGGAATATTAACGCTGATGAAATCGCCGGACCCGAGCTGGCCATAGGCATTGTTCCCCCAGCACCAGAGCGTGTGGTCGCTCTTTAGCGCGCAGGTGTGGGCGTCGGCACCGACCACGGTCAGCCAGTCCGCGGCATGGGTGAACTCCTGGACCGGGAGCGCGGAATTGGAATTGGTATTGTCGCCAAGCCGACCGTCGGTGTTCAAGCCCCAGCACCAGAGCGTGCCGGTGGATTTGATTGCGCAGGTATGCTTGGCCGCGCAGGACACCGCAATCCAGTCGGTCGCGGCGGTTGCCTCCCGGGCCGGAATATTTTTGTTCGCGGTGGTGCCGTCGCCGAGTTGGCCGTATCCGTTCCATCCCCAGCACCAGATGGCGCCGGCCTTGAGCCCGCAGGAATGGAACCCGCCCGCGGCGACTTGGGTCCAGGTTCCGCCGCCGATAACTGCCACCGGGCTTAACCTGATAAGCGCGGTGCTGCCATCGCCCAGTTGTCCGACTCCGTTGTTGCCCCAGCACCAGGCCGCGCCGGCCTGAAGACCGCAACTGTGTTCGCCCCCGCTTGAGACCGATTGCCAGGCCAGGCTTTTGCCCGATTCCCGGACCGGCTGTTTTCTGGCCGCGGTGGTTCCGTCCCCGAGTTGGCCGCGGTTGTTCTTTCCCCAGCACCAGAGCGAGTGGTTGGCCTTGAGGGCGCAGGAGAAGAAATCTCCGGAGTCCAGGCTTCTCCAATATAACTTCTTGCCCACCCGCGCGGGCTTGTCCTTGTAGCTATTGTTTCCGGTCCCCAGTTCGCCGTAATAGTTGTATCCCCAGCAGTAGAGCGAGCCGTTCTTTTTGAGCGCGCAGGTATGGTCGGAGCCGGCCGAGGCCGCGAGCCAGTTGGTGGCGGTCCCGATCCGTTCGGGCGCGGCAAGGTTTCCGCCGATACTACCGTTGCCCAGTTGCCCGTAAAAATTTCCGCCCCAGCAAAGCATGCTTTGGTCGGCCTTGAGACCGCAGACGGCTTGATCGCCCAGGCTCACGGTTTGCCAGAGATTCTTGGTGCTGGATTGCACCGGCGCGTTTTTGCCCCAGTAAGCCTTGCCGGTCCCGAACTGGCCCCATTCGTTGTCGCCCCAGCAGGAAAGCAGTCCCGCGAGGTCCTTGGCGCAGGTGGTGTTGACCCCGACCGAGACCGAAGTCCAGCCGATAATTGACGAGACCGGAGCGGAGGGTTGCAACAGGTTGTTAAAATCGCCGTCTCCGAGCTGGCCGAAATTATTAAGCCCCCAGCAATAAAGTTGTCGCGCGGTCCTGCGGGCGCAGGTATGGTTAAAGCCCGCGACCACATCCGCCCAATCATAATTGATCCCCACCTTGGTCGGAACGGTCTTGTCCAGCGTGTTGCCGAGCCCAAGCTGGCCGCAATTGTTTTCGCCCCAGCAGAAGAGCTCTCCGCCGCCCGGCACGCCGTTGCTATTCACGCCGCAGGTGTGATACCCGACCGCGACCGAATTCCAGTTGGTGGACTTGGTGGATTCCTGGCGCGCGGACTTTTTATCATGGGTGGTCCCATCCCCCAGCGCCCCGGCCGAGTTCATGCCCCAGCACCAGATGGTTTTGTCGGAATTGCGACCGCAGGTGTGATAAGCGCCCGCGCTGACCGAGGCCCAGTCCAAGGCCCCGCTGATTTCGCGGGTCGGTATCTTCTTGTCCGCGCTGGTGCCGTCACCCAGTTGGCCGTGGTTGTTAAGTCCGAAGCACCAGACCTGGCCGTTCTTTTTCCGGGCGCAGGTGTGATAAAGCCCGGTGGACACCGTATCCCAAGTGGTGGACCCGTTGACTTCCTTAACCGGGCTCAGCCGGTCCGCGCTGGTCCCGTCCCCCAGCTCGCCATAAGTGTTAAGGCCCCAGCACCAGAGCGTTCGGTCATTGTTGACCGCGCAGGCATGATACAGGCCCACGGACACTGCCCGCCAGGAATTTTGCGCGGCCGCAAAACTGGAGTCATAAGCCGATCCTGATTTTCCCGCGGCGGGCTCCGGGCGCTCGTTCCCGCATGATAAGACCAGAGCCGTGGCACAGAAAAACGCGCTCGCCAACACCAGCCTAGTTTTGTTCACGGGCCTAACCTCCTCGGTCGCTTAAAGAAATGATATGCCAAATTCCAGGCCGGCGCAATAAATCCAGGAAAATTTTTTACCCAAGAAATCTTTTTGACAGATTTTCCAACCGGGCCTAAAATCGAGTCATGAGCGGCCGGGTGCAATATATTGATTCGGGCGGCGATCTGGAACTCCGGATCAAGGCCAAGGGCCTGGGTCGGGCTTCGATTTTCCTCCTGGCCTGGCTCACGGGCTGGAGCGCGGGCGGGTTCTTCGCTATTACCCAGGTGATCGGCCAGATCCAAAAGGGCGGCCCAATCGCGGCCACCATATTTTTATGCGCCTGGCTGGTGGGATGGGCGTTCGGGGAAGTTTTCGTTTGTTATGCCCTGCTCTGGTCGTTTTTGGGCCGGGAAATAGTCAAATATCACGAAGGGATGTTGACGCTCAAGCGCGCGATCTTGGGTCTGGGCCGCGGGAAGGAATACAACGGCATGGAGGTCCGCAATTTTCGGCCCAGCCTGATGAGCACGGTCGGGAAAAAAATCAGCCTCGGCATGGGCAATTCCGGGAACATCGCTTTTGACTATGAGGGCGTGACCCATCAATTCGGAATGGATTTGACCGAGGCGGAGGCCAAGGCGGTGATCGAACATGTCGCCATGTATATGCCCGGGGCGATTTCCGAGAAAATGTGAGCCGGCCTATGATGGGCAAAAGGGGAAAAGATTTTCATTGGAGACTCCCGACTTAAAGGAGGAAGGAGCAATGAGGATGACCATGGGATTGGTTTTAAGCTCGCTCTTGCTTTTCGTTTTGGCGGGCATGGCCTGGGCGGCTGCTCAGGAATCGGGTGGACTGTTCCCGGTAAAAACCAAAGGCAGCGTGGGGTTCATTGACCGGACCGGCAAGATCGTGATCAAGCCGCAGTTCGAGCGGGGCCGCGAGTTCGCAAAGGATTTGGGCCGGGTCCAGCTCAAAGGCAAATGGGGTTTCATTGACAAAACCGCAAAGATCGTGATCCCGCCGCAGTTCGACCGCTTGTTCGATTTCTCCGACTCGCGCGCCCTGGTGCTGGTGGGCGAGAAATACGGGTTCATTGACCCGAGCGGCAAGATGGTCATCAAACCCCAGTTTGATAATGCCGGGAATTTCTCAGAGGGTCTGGCCCTGGTCCAGGTCGGAGATTACTATGGATTCATTGACCCGAGCGGCAAGATGGCGATCAAGCCCCAGTTTGATAATGCCTGGAGCTTTGCCGAGGGGCTCTCCGTGGTCCGGCCCAAGGATTTATGGGGATATGTGGACAAGTCGGGAAAGATGGCAATCAAGGCCCAGTTCGATCTGGCCGGATCGTTCTCCGAGGGTCTGGCCGCGGTCAAGGCCGGAGACAAATACGGGTTCATTGACCAGACCGGCAAATTTGTGATCAAGGCCCAGTATGATTATGCCGGGTCCTTCTCCGAGGGACTGGCCTCCGTGGGCATCGCGGAGCAATACGGCTTCATTGACAAAACCGGCAAGGTGATGATCAAACCCCAGTTTGAAGATGCCGAGGAATTTTCCGAGGGTCTGGCCAAGATCAAGATGGGAGAAAAATGGGGCTATGTTGACAAGACCGGCAAGGTCGTGATCAAGCCGCAATTTGACGAAGCGGAAAATTTCTCCGGAGGCCTGGCCCAGGTGAGCGTGGGTGAAGAGGATGATATGGAAACCGGATATGTGGACAAGACCGGCAAATATGTGTGGCAGCCGTCCAAATGACGCCCCGAGAGAGTTGGATGCAATTTGCCAACTTCACCGATTTTACCAACTTTACCAAAGGAAGTCCTTCTGTCATAATTTTGAGCGATGCTGGACCGGCTGAAAAGAAAGGCGCAAAAGCTGGAATGGCTCGAGTTCCTCGGCCATGACCGCGCGCCCGGACTTACCTTGGACATCAGCCCGGAGGAACTCCAAGTCGAGCTGGCCAAAATCCCCGCGCCCCTGTTCCTCGGCCGCTATTCCCGCGACGACCTCCGCGCCAAACTTGAGCGCAACCAGGTGCTCCCGGAACTCCGCCGCCTCGGCTTTGACCCGCTTATCCTCGAAGTCCACAGCGACGGCCTG
>CAIUDS010000170.1 GCA_903897985.1 uncultured delta proteobacterium | reverse complement strand
GGAAGGGACGGCCCCCGATTTATTGGGGTCGTTCCTTTCAGGTGATCTTCTGGGGCGTGCCTCAAACAACAATTCCTTCGCATGCGAAGGATCTAACATAAATCGGGCAAAAAGTTGTCCAACCAATGGGGGGAACCTCACAAGATCAGGCTTGACATGAAGAGGCTTATCGTATATCCAGCGCAAAAGCTGCTCAAAGTTTTGCAGATAGAGATCTTCATCGCTAAGGTCAATATATTTTCTGGATTTATAATAGGTCGGCAAAAATGGTTTCCCATCCTCATCCTTTTCTGCGATTATCGCTACAAACTTGTTTTGATCGGTCTTTGAATAGATTTCGGGCGAGATTATTTGCGTTTCCGTCCCAACGCCTCCGGTGCGGCTGTCTGCTTTTTCTTTGTACTGGCGGTCGCAAATCAAGGCAACTTTTTTCACGCTATCATCGCTGACCATCTTTTCCATAAACGCGAGCGCGTCCATCCCCTCTTTCAAGTCCCATTTATCGAAAATTACATCAACAGCCTCGGCACAAAGTTCCTTTGCCAGCTTAATGACCCATTCTTGATGATCTGGCGAACTCCAGCTATAAGATATGAAGAGTTTGGGATTGTCCGGTTTTCCGTTACCATTTTTTTCGTTCGATTTTTCAACTTCCGGATTGCTCATGTCTGCTGGTCCTCTTCCATCGCGCTTTTCAAAATCGCGCAATTACTTTTCTTATGAGCATATCCTATCATGCTCATGAGAATTTATCAAGGGTTTTTCAGTTCCGCAGGATTCCGGCCTTGGCCTTTACACTTCACTCTTTACCCTTTACACTCGGGAACTAAATGATGCGTCCGACCAATAGCGAAGTGAGCTTTGTGATCCCGGAGGGGAAGGAAACCCGCTTTTTATGGAGCGAGAGTTGGCGCATGGCGTGGCCGGTATTCGTGGGCCAGGCGGTGAGCACCTCGATGATCCTGATCAGCCGGATGATGGTGGGCGCGATCGGCGAGTCCACCCTGGCCGCGCTCGGGATCGGGCAGATGATCTTTTTCGCCATGGTCATGGGCCTGACCTCGGTCAGCGTGGGCATGGTGGCGCTGATGGCGCGGGCGGTGGGCGCGGGCGATAGGCCGGCCGCGAGCCGGATTTTCGGACAGGGCACCCTGGTCGGGACCATCATCTCGGTGGCGCTGGCCGGGATCGGGATCCTCTGCTCCCGGCCGATCTTCGTGGCCATGCACATCGCGCCGGAAATATTGGATGACGCCGTCACCACCATGATCATCCTCTTCGCCGGGCTCCCGTTCGCCTCGGCCAGCTTTTTCCTCGGCGCCGGCCTGCGCGGCGCGGGCGACACCCGCACGCCCATGATCCTGATCACCATCACCACCGTCTTCAACATGGCGGCGCAATATATCCTGATGTTCGGCAAGCTGGGCCTGCCGCAAATGGGCATCATCGGCGCGGGGGTGGCCATGGGCCTCGCCTTCATGGTCGCGATCGCGCTGTTCGTCTTGCTGTTCGCGTTCCGGCTCTCGGCGCTCCCGATCAATTTCTCGGGGTTCAAGATTGACTGGGGCATCATCAAAAAGATCATCAAGATCGGCGGTCCCACCGCGGTGGAATGGGAACTGATCCAGCTCGGCCTGGTCGCGTTCGTGTCCATTGTCAACCACTACGGGACCGAGGCCGGCGCCGCTTACATTATCGGCCTGACCATTTTGAATTTCGCCCAGCTCCCGGCCATCGGCTACAACGCCGCGGCCACCACCATGGTGGGAATGTGCCTGGGCGCCAAGCGGATGGACCTGGCCGAGAAGAGCGTCCGGATCAATCTCCTGGCCGCGGTCATCCTGATGAGCATCATCTCGCTGCTCCTGATCGCCTTTGCCCGGCCCGTCATCCAAACCCTCTTCCCGAATAGCTCCGAGCTCACCGTGGAATACGCAAGGCTCTACCTGCTGGCGGTCGCGGTCTGCCAGCCCCTGATGGCCCTGTCCTTTGTCCAGGCCGGCGCGCTACGCGGCGCCGGATATTCCATCTCGCCCATGATCGCGCAAAGCTCGGGCATGTATGTCTTCCGGATCGGACTGGCCGTGGTGTTATGGAAAGTCTATCAGACCCCGGTCTTCTGGCTGTTCCTCACCCAACTCCCGGATTTCATCTACCGGTCCGTTTTCCTCTCCATCTCCTTCCGGGGCGGGAAATGGAAACTCCATAAGGTGTGATACCGGTACACGGTTCACGGTGAACGGTTCACGGATCGTGGTTAACGGTAAACTGCGGACCACGACCGTGCACCGCGGACCGTTCACCCTTCACCTTTTACCGTTGACCGTTGACCTCGTTTATCCCATCTGTTGCTGTCTGCGCTCGATGGCGGCGAGCAGGATGCCGGCGGTGACCAAGAGCCGCGGGTCCAGCGAGGGCGAGGGCTCGGAAAGGGTCATGGTGTATTTGAGGATCCAGGGATTGAAATGCTGTTTGATCATGGCGACCTCTTTGCCGCCCGCGGCCAGGATCACATAGGTTTGCGGAACAAACTGGATGAACCGGCTCAATATCGCAAACACCCAGCTCTTCTCGGTCAGCTTCCCGATCTCCTTGCCGTCCTGCGAATGGATGGTCCACTCGTCTATCACGATGGACTTGATCCCTTTGCGCTTGAACGACCCCACCGGCTGGTTGGTGGCCGAGTCCAATACATTGTAAGTGGCGCTGATGTCCAGGATCTGCGGGGTTTTGATCCGGAGCAGTTCCCGGCTCATGCCCTCGTCCGCAAAAATCTTGAAGTCCTCCCGCAGCTTGAACGCGGCCTGCTTCGCGTAGAAAACCACATTGCCGGCCTCGTCATAGACATGAAAGGCCCCGCCGAAAATTTTCCAGAATTTCCTCCGAAAAGTGTATTGCCGGTGCGTGAACGCCGCTCCGATTTCGCTTCCTGCTGCCATTGCAATTCCTCCTTTTGATATTGTTTTGAATTCGCTCGAAAAATAGATTTTACCATAGCGTCCGAATAAGGCAAGAGAAATCGTCACGCCTTGGGCAAACGCCGCGCCTTCTTCTGCGCCAGTTTGATCGCGTCCTCCTTGGTCTTGATTTTGCCCTCGAGTTGCGCGTCTTCCACCGCGGTCAGGATTTTGCGGAAGGATGGTCCGGGGGTCAGGCCCATTGCGATCAAATCATCGCCGGTGAGCAGCCGCTGGGGCTTTGCTTTCGTTTGCTTCTGCTCGGCCCGGAACTTTTTCAGCTTCTTCTTCATGAAATTATAAGTGGCAAGGTCGTGGTGGCTGCCGAGGCAGTCGAGCCGGTGGAGTTCGAGGTGGAGGTCGAAATTGTCGAGCCGGAGGAACCGCTTGAGCGTGCTCTGTTTCATGCGGGGGACATCAATGAAGCGGAGGTGCTCGCGCACGAGCGCGCAGATGGTTTTGATCGAGCGGTTGGAGAAGCGGAGCCTTCTCAGGATTTTGCGTGAGATATCTTCGCCCTTGACCGTGTGCGAGTCGAAGCGGATGCGCTCCGCGACCTTGAAAGTGGCGGGCTTGCCGATGTCGTGGAGCAGGACTCCGAAGGCGAGTTCGGGCGAGGGTTTTCTCATGCGCTTGAGCATCAGCCGCGTGTGCGCGAACACATCGCCTTCCGGATGGAACTCGGGCGGCTGCTCGACTCCCTTCATCATGCTGACCTCGGGCAGGACTGCCTGGAGCAACCCCGACTCGTCAAGCAGTTCGAGCCCCCGGTCCGCATGTTGCTGCGTGAAAATATGGACCAGTTCGTCCCGGATCCGTTCCTTGCTCACCTCCAGGATCTCAGCCGCGTGAGCCTTGACCGCGGCCGCGGTTTTTTCCTCAAGCGGAAAAGCAAAGCGCGCCGAAAACCGGACCGCGCGCAACATCCTCAATTTGTCCTCCGCGAACCGCGCCTCCGCATCCCCGATCGCGCGGATCACGCCCCGTTCCAGGTCCGCTTGCCCGCCCACGAAATCCAGCACCTTTTTTTTCACCGGGTCATAGAACATCCCGTTGATGGTGAAGTCCCGCCGTTGCGCGTCTTGTTTGGGACTCGAAAATTCCACCCCGCTCGGGTGGCGGCCGTCCTCGTAACCCAGGTCCCGCCGGAAAGTGGCGACCTCATAATTTTTTTGGCCCATGCGCACGATCACCACGCCGAACTTCGCGCCCACCGGGATGGTCTTCCTGAACAGCTTGATGATCTGCTCCGGCCGCGCGTCCGTGGCCACATCCCAGTCCTTGGGCTCGAGCCCCATCAGGAGGTCGCGCACGCACCCGCCCACCAGATAGGCCGAGAAGCCCTGCCCGCGCAAAACCTCCACAATCTTTTTCGCATTGCGGTCCATCGTCCTCATTATAAACCCAAGCGGATTTCGCAAGAAACGCCGCTAAACCGCAGAGCTCAATTTGGGGTCAGATCGTCACATTACACTTAACCGGGTGAAAAATGCCTCCCGCAGCCCTTTCTGTCATTCCCGGCTTGACCGGGAATCCAGTATTATCAATAAGCTGGATTCCCGCCCCCGATCTGGTCGAGGGCATGCTTTCGCGGGAATGACTGCCGCTATTCGAGATTTTCAACACCCTGTTGAGGATCAGATGATGAACAGGAAAAACAACTGGAGCGCGAGCAGGAGGTTGGCGAAGATGAAGAAGAGGGCAAGGAACAGGAGGGCTCGGAAGAAACTGATGTTGAAGCCGGCGCGGAGGATTAGGGGGAGCTTGATCAGGGTGACCAGGATCAAGAGCAGATATCCGGCTTGGAAAAAGTACCAGGGGATGGTGGCGAAATTATTCAGGAACTCGCGGTAGATGAGGCAGGAAGGCAAATTTATGGCCATGGCGATCAGGGCGGGGAAAATGGCGATGAAAGGGTAGGGCATGGCCCAGGAGAGCGGGTCGCCCAATCCCAGGGCGAGTTCAAAGGGGTGGCGGTTGATCGCGTCTTTTCTTTTTTCGAGGAGCAGGGATAGGAACTCGCCCATGAGCCACCAGAGCCAGAACAGGAACAGGAAAATAAAAACCGGACGGAGATGCGAGTTGAAGGCGAGTTGCACGAGCTTCATGGAGGGGAAGGAAAAAGTGACCGGCAGGGCGAGGGGCTGGTGGGCGAGGAAGCTCTGCCAGATCGTCTCATAGATCAGGGTCTGGAGCCCGATGACGAACAGGGCTCGGCGCAAAAGTTTTTGCGGCTGGGTCAGGCCGGGCATGATCAAAATCCATTTTTCCGGGATCCGGCTGAACAGCCCCAAAAATAGCGCGAACGCGATCAGACTCGCCAGGGCGCCGTCGCGGATCCGGGGCGGGAGCCGGTTGCGGGCGCGGAAGCTCAGTTTCTCGTCCTGATAGAGCGAACTCGCCATTTGAAATCCCAATTTCTCCTTGCGGTCCTCGGTCAAAAGCCCCTTCTGGTTGGTGAACGGCTTGGGGTTGAACACCCGGATCGGATCCGGGTAGTCCGCAAACAGCCAGATGATGCCGCCGGCGAGCGCCGGGTCTTTTTCGATAATCTTGTAACTGTCTTTGAGCAAGAGCGCCTGGTTTTCCTCGGTGTAGATGTCCCCGCGGGCGCCATGTCTTCGGGCCTGGGCGTCGGCGCCGTATTCGGAAATGAGGATCGGTTTATTTGGGATCGCGGTTTTGATCCGGCCGATCGTGTCCGCCAGTTCGCCGATTTTCCCGCCATACCAGCCGAAGTAACAGTTGAACCCGATCAAATCCAGATAAGGCGCGCCGCGATCCTTTTCAAACTGGTCGCTGGCCGCGGCCAGGAGCTGGCCCGCGAGCAGCGGTCTTGCGTGCCGCGCCATCGCTTTTATGAAATTCTCCCCACTCGCCGCTTGCGACGGGATTTCATTGGCGACCCCCACGATCACCAGGCTCGCATGGTTGCGGTCACGGCTGATCATTTCGGAAAGCTGGCTCTTGGCCGCGGCGATCACCGCGGGGTCGGAATAATCCGGACTGAGTTTGCCCCAGGTCGGGATTTCCTCCCAGGCCAAAAGCCCCAGCCGGTCGCACAGCTCCAACACATACGGGTGGTTCGGGTAATGACCGAGCCGGACCAGGTTCGCGCCCAAGTCCTTGATTTTTTGCAGGTCCGCGGCCACCAGCTCCGGCGGAATGGTCTGAAAATAGGACGGATAAAAATTGTGCCGGCTGATGCCCTTGATCTTCAGCGGCTTGCCGTTCAGATAAAGCTGGCTGCCCCGCGCCTCGATTTTGCGGAAACCGACCTGATAGCTCAACTGGTCCAGCAACCGGCTCCCTTCCGCGCTCATCTGATACAACCGGACCGTAACCGGATACAGCCTCGGCATGCCCGGCGACCAGGGCTTCACCCCCGCGATTTCCCGCTCCAGGCTCACCCGCTTTTCCTGCTCGCCCGAAAGCAAAACCGTTTCCTCGAACCCGGACCGCTGCCATTTCTTTTCCAGCCCGGCCCAAACCAGGAACTCCCCGCTCTTGCCCAGACCGTTGTCCACCGTCGCCTCGAGCTTAAGCTTGCCGCCGGTGGCCGAAGGTTCCGCAATGATCCTGACCTCTTTGAGGAAAACCTCGGACCGCTCCTCCAAATACACCTCGCGATAAATCCCGCCGATATTTTTCCAGCCCTCATATTTGCCCGGAACGCTTTGCATCGTTAGTTCATTGTTGACCTCGACTTGCAAGCGATTCAATTGGCTCTTCGACGGGCCCGCCTCGGGAGTGAAGACCCGCTGCTCCAGTTCCTGGTCGCTCCAGCTTTGGTCCAGCCGAGCCACCGCATCGGTGACCTCGAACTCGAACGGGGTGTATGCGCCCTGGTGCTCGCCCAGGCTCTTGGAGTTGAGCTCGACCCGGGCCTGATAGGACACGCCGCGGAAGCAAAGGAAAGTGCGGGGCTGCCCGGCTTTGGGGAGCTGGAAGTCAAGCTTGTAAATGGCCTTGCCCTCGAAGTTTTCCAGGCCGGGCAGGGAGTTCCAGCAGGACGGGACAAAAATCGGGATGGACTTGCGGTCGAGTTCGGACTGGAAATTCCAGGCCTCGGAATCCAGCCAGATCCGTCTCCGGAAATTCCCCCCTTCTTGCATCCGGTTCTCGCCGTCCTTTAGAAACTCCAGGTTGAACCGGCTTTGGTCCGAGCTCAGGCCCGGCATCAGGATCAGGCTGCCGCTCACAAACAGCAGGAACGGGAATAGGGTCAATATGACGATCCTGATAATCCGCTTAATCATGATTTGAAACGATGCTCAAAAGGGCCTAACCGTTGCGCCCTTGTCCTCCCCACTCTATCCCATCCGAGCCAAGAGCGCAAGTGCAAGCAGGCATGGCCTCACGGAATTCGGGGTTCGGAATTCGGACCTCGGAATTCGTAATTTTTACCGCCGAGACGCGGAGGGCGCAGAGAATTCTTGGGGCGCGGACACTCCGGTCTGTGATTTGAACGCAGATGAACGTGGAGAATTCCGGGGATGTTGGAGGAAAGAAATGCCATGTCCCGAAACCGCTGCTTTGATTACTTTTTCTTGGGGCCGAGCGCCTTGCGCTTTTTTGTTTCCAACTGCTTGATGCTTTCCGCCGTGGGCAAATCCTCCGGCATGGTTCCACCCAAATCCTTAATGGTTTGCCGGACCTTGGCCCCCACTTCAAAATGGGTGATATTGGCTTTATGTTTTCCGGTTATTCTATCTCTTTTAATTTTTTCCTCGGTCTGGGTGGCTCGGAACAAATTGGCGGCAAGCTCGGTGCTGCCCATATGGTCAAGGATTCTCTGACCGACTTTCAGCCCCTTGCGAAAATGGATTCCTTGGGCGCCCAAGCCTCCATAAAGCCCTTGATAACCGTGGTCCTGGAAAATCGCGAAGTATCTGGCTTCAATCACGCCTGCGCCCTTGGCCGCGTCCGCCAGCCGGATATTGTGTTTCTTGATCTCCTCGCGCAGGAACAGCCTTTTTTCGTCTTCTTCGGCCAGGTCGGCAAGCTCCTGCCGCCGGGTCTGGACCGCAAAATAACTCTGGCCCAAAGCCACGATTTCTTTGGTGGGATCGGCGTTTTGGACCACCAGGTAGCTGGCGTACCGGGAAAGCATGGTCCAATTTCTCTTTGCCCGCCCTTGCCGATCTCGATCATTTCGTTGATTTCAACGAAATGATCCTCAATCCGCTGCCCACTGTTGAAACATGCGGCCTTGGCTTTCTTGAGCACCTGTTCAAAATTGCGATAATCGGTATAGGCGAGGGCCTTGGCCAGGTCCCGGCTGGACCAGTACTCCGCGCCCGATTCATTCGCCCGTTTGATTTTTTCAAAGGGAGAACTCTTCCTGGATTCTATGCCCCTGATCTCGGCTACGCTCATTTTCGAAATGATTTCGAAGCAATCATCGCATAATTGATAATGAAAATCCTCCGATGGCCCGCTCTTATTATTGATGGTAATGTCGGCCACTTTGGGTTGTTCGATTTCTTTTCCACAATTGTCGCATTTGGCCATAATTATTTGCCTCCCTCAACAATCCCAATCTCTTCCTCTGTCAACCCATAAAGCTCATCCGACTTCGCCAAGGCTTCGTCGGACCGGTTCACCCTTTCAACGATTATGCCTTTTCCTCTACGATTGCTATTTCCTCATCGGTCAGGCCGTATAACTGGTACACCAGCCGATCAATCTCGTCATCGGTCGCCTTGAGCTCACGCTCCAGCCGAACCCGATCATCCGGAGTCTTGGCTGATGGTAGATTCTTGTTCAAGGCAATCATCCGGTCAACCAATGAGATAATCTGATCGTGCCTGGCTTTTTCGGAAGGGTTGGAGAAATTTATAGGTGGCGATGGAATGTTCATTATTTCACCAATTGGAACATGATTCGTATTATTAAAATATGAAAAATAATAATTTATAAGCTTGCTGTTAAGCAATCCAGCTAAATAGAGAAGGTTGTATCGCTTATCCTTAGCAAAGCAATAGTTAGTTGTATGTCCGCAAAGAATATTTTGATCAATAGGAACTGCTCTCACTCTACGATGTTGCTGTTGGTTTGAGACTTCTTGAAATGCAATTCTTTCAATTTTGTAATGCTCTCTTTTGTCAGCAGAAATCGGACAGAATTCTCTCGTTTTGTCCAAAAGCTGATAAGGACCAATCAAATTTCCTCGAAGCAGGGGCAGTGAGTTTATCTTTGGGCTATTGGAAAATAGCTCTTTATGAATGCTAACATTTATCTCTCCTTGATAGCCATCTGCAATATCAGAAAATCTAATTTTTAGGCTTCTCATCTTATTGATCAAATCATTGCAAAAGATAAATTCCAAAGAATCATTTTTCAGAAAATCTTTTTGCGATCCGATATTCTTTCCATGTTTGCTGGTCACCAAGCTAAAAGATTGAAAGGGAGCGGAAAGTTTTTGAAATACGATAGTTGTCAAAGCTTGAGTTACGCCCTGAAAAACCCTATCTTTTTCAGTGTACTCGATGATTTCATATAATGCTGTTTTATCTATTATCATTTTTCTTAATTCAAAACTATCGGCGCTAGATAAATAATTGCTTGGACAAATAAAACCAAACCAACCTTTTTCTTTAAGAAGGTTAATTGCTTTTTCTATAAAAAGCTTATACAGATTGACTTTACCTCCATGTGCCACGCTATATTTGGATTTGAAATAGTCCAGAGCCTCATAATCACTTCCCAAAACGACATAGGGAGGGTTGCCAATCACAACATCAAACCCTCCATTCTTAAAGACTTTAGGGAAACCATCTTTCCAGTCGAAGGGATTGATCTTATACTGCTTTTCTGCATCAAAAAGTTCGATTTGCAGATTCTGCTTGATGTCCCATCCAATCAGGGAATTGCCGCACTTGATGTTATTGGACAGGTCGGGTAAGGCGCGTTCCTGGAACAGGCGGAGTTGTTTATTGATGGTTTCCTCGGTCTCGTTTTCCAGCACCTTGAGCAGCAGGCTGAGCTTGGTCACTTCCACCGCCTGGGTGTCAATGTCCACGCCGAAGATGTTGTTGAGGAGGATGCGCTTTTTCTCTTTGGTGGGGAGGAACCATAGGCCACCCGGGCCTTGGTAAACTTCCTTTTGCCTTTTTCCCGGCTGATTTGCCGAGTACCACTTGAGAT